>JAENJC010000189.1 GCA_016844545.1 Deltaproteobacteria bacterium
GAGCAGTCTGACATGCCTTTCCTCATAAGGCTCGACACGAAAAAATTCCTCACCCAGAAGGATATGAAGCAGGACGGCAAGGACTTTCAGTTTTACTTCTGGGACACAAAGACCGGCAAGGCAGTTGAGGCGCCGGGCTGTCTTGAAAGCCCCGAGGACAGACAGACATTGGATATCGCCAAACTCGGTCTTGACCCGGCCTTAGAAGGGAGGTTTACTGTAACTACAGCCGACGGCAAGACAATAGAGTGCACAACCGTCTTTGAGAAGACAAAAGAGGGCATAGCAAGATATGACCTCAACAGCGACCTTGTCAGGGAGGCGACAGGGCTGCATCCCTCGGTCATAAGGAAGATGACAGACTGGATGTTAGAGTCAAAGTCCCTCCACATCACCAACGGTTATAACTGCCAGAAGCACTATGACGGTTATCAGTCCGAGAGGCTGAAGCTCCTTATCCTCGTCCTCACAGGACAACTCGGCACGACAGGGGCCTACCACCAGACCTATGAAGGCATGAGGCTTGAAGGAGGAAGATCGGACGGCGGTCTCCACTTCCCTAACCAGTCCGCAAAACCTGAATTCGGGATAGAGGCAAAAAAGGGCGGCAAGAAGCCGCTAAGCACGGGCGGCATCTACCATGAAATCCACTGGGGTAGCAGGTGGGTTTTGATGTAAACGATATGGAGGCCTATCTCAAGGACGCCATCGACAAGGGGTATCTGACCGATCGTATCATGAAGAAGACTCCGAGAATAGCCATCTGGCACTCCTGCAACAACTACCGCAACAAGACTGGCACGCAGTGGTGGAGGGAGAACTACCTCAAGCACATAGAGCTCCTCATCTGTACCGAATTAAGGATGACTGGCTCGGCACAGTCTGCGGACTATGTCCTCTCAGCGGCAACAGACTACGAGAGATGGGACGGCAGGGAGACCACCACCAACCTCAACTTCACCCTTTTTGGACAGGCGGTAAAGCCCATGTTTGACAGGAGAACAGACTGGCAGATATACCAGGGGCTCGCCAAGGTAATCCAGGAGAAGGCAAAGGCAAGGGGGATAAAGTCCATACTCTACGGAAAACGAACAATAGACCTCGATAGCATATACGACGAGTATGTCCAAAATGGCGAGTTGGACACAGATGAGAAGGCGCTGAAGTGGCATCATATGAAGTCCACGGTCCTTGGCGGGGAGAAGGGGTATGAGAAGTTCGTAAAAGAAGGCTATGTACAGGCGAAGGGAGACGGAAAATACGGCCCGTATCTTGACGACGCCCCCTCAAGGTCTCTCAGATGGCAGGCGATAGACAAGATGCCTGGCCCTATGAAGAAACAGAAGACCAATACCGGAAGGTTCCAGTTCTATGTTGACCATGAGTATCACATAAAGCTCGACCAGATGACCCCGAAGCCCCAGTATACGGACAAGTGGAGGGGCGGCCCGCAATCGCCGAGGAGGCCGGATGGAACACCGTATCAACTTGTCATGAATTACCCTCACACAAAATGGGGCATCCATTCGTCCTACAGGGAGAACCAGTGGCTCATGAGGCTCCAGAGAGGCGATGTCTATCTCTACCTCAATCCTAAACTTATGGCAGAGAAGGGGATAAAGGACATGGACATGGTGAGGGTATATAACCATGTAGGCGAGTGGTTCGCCAGGGCAAAGGAATGGGCGGGGTTGCCTCCTTACGTTGTCCATACAGAGCACGGCTGGGACCACCAGTTGAGCAAGAACTGGTCACACTATAACAACCTCAACTGCGAGTTCCTCAATCCACTGGAGATGGCAGGCGGCAAGAAGGGACACATCGTATATACCGGAAACCATACAGGCAACCGCGTATACTATGAGACTGGCGTGGACATAGAGAAGGTTGCAGGATAATAAAAAGGAAAGGAGGGATGATAAATGTCGGATTTTAAAGGAAGACAGCTTCAAATAGTCTTTGACCTGAATAAATGCCTTGAATGCCACACCTGTACCATGGCTGATAAGCTAATGTGGACAAACAGGAGCGGCAGGGAATACATGTACTGGAATAATGTTGAGACCATGCCCGGGCACGGCTACCCCAAGGGATGGGGGAATAACAGGAACCAGACCGAGACCGGCTCAGGTCAGATTTTAGGCGGCGGTTTTAAGGATGTGGTTCTGGAAGAGGGCCGGACAGATGGAAAGGTTAAAAGCCGTGGCCCTGTCCAGAGGGAGGGGAAGGACCCTGATCTGGAAAACGACTATGGCATCCCCTGGGAGTACAATTATGAAGAGGTCTTTAATCCCGGCGACAGCCATGATACCCCCGGTGCAACGGGCATAAGGCCCCACTACAAGGGTAAAGAGGTGGTGCCAAAATGGGGACCCAACTGGGAGGAGGACCAGGGCGCCGGCGAGTGGCCCAATCACTGGGCGTTTGCACTTCCCCGTATATGCAACCACTGCGCACATCCTGCCTGCCTTGCCGCATGCTCCAGAAAGGCAATCTATAAGAGGCAGGAGGACGGCATCGTGCTTGTGGACCAGGAAAGGTGCAGGGGATACAGACATTGTGTCAGGGCATGTCCGTACAAGAAGGTTTACTTTAACTTTTCGACCGGCAAAAGTGAGAAATGCGTCCTCTGCTACCCGAGGGTTGAAAAGGGTGTGCCGCCTGCCTGTTTCGCGCAGTGTCCAGGAAGGATAAGGTTTATTGGCTGGAAGGATGATAAGAACAGCGCGGTCTATAAGCTCATACACGAGTGGAAGGTCGCCCTGCCCCTGCACCCCGAGTTCGGCACAGAGCCGAATGTCTTTTATGTCCCGCCTTTAGGCAACTTCAAATTTGGTGGAGATGGCGAGATTACCAATGAAAGGGTTATACCTGTTAAGTATCTCGGCGCCCTCTTTGGAGGAGTGGAGAATGTGAAAAGGGTTCAGGGCATCATACTGGAAGAAAGGGAGAAGATGAGGAAGGGCATAAAGAGCGAGCTGTGTATGACCCTTATAGGCCATGACAACGCGGACAGGTTCCAGTTGAACGTGGGCGGGGTGCCTTACAAGACGGCAGAGGAGGTTCAGCCTGTTAAGACCCAGTTTGTAACGCCTTCAGAGGATGATGCCAAGGGCTATAAGGGGGGTGTATGATGGAGACCATGGCACCTGAACAATCGGCTGAATTAGTCGAATCTGGAAGGCAATCCATAAGCCAGACATACATGTTCCTTGCCCGGAGTTTCTCCTATCCTAAAAAAGAGTTCTATGAGGCCATGAAGGGCATAGAGACTGCGGAGGAGTTGAATTGCCTTGTGGAGGGATTGCCCTTTGATTTGGATTTCAAGGGCATCCACTCCCCCTCCCTTTCTCAGGATGATTTTGAGAATGAATATGTAAACACCTTTGATATAAACCCCTCTCGTCCTCTATATGAAACGGCTTACAGCAGGGAGGATATGTGTTCCAGGGAGGTCTATGAAGACCTTCTCCGATTTTACGAGCACTTTGACATAAAGCTCAGTGACAAAGAAAAGGACTTCCCTGATCACATAGCGGCGGAGCTGGAGTTTATGGTAATTCTCGCAAAGAAAGAGGCCGATTCAAAAGAGCGAGGGAAAGACCCTACCCCATACCGCTTTGCCCAACTGGACTTTCTTGAGAGGCATCTGGGCAAATGGATGCATAAACTGGACGAGAAGATACAGAAGAAGGGCAAGGAACCCTTTTATAAAGAGGCAAGCGCCTTTATGGTGGAGTTTCTGGAGGGTCATTTATTGCACCTTCGAACGACGTTGAAGAGGTTGGATGCATAGTTGAGCATTCTTTACAGTTGTCATTGCGATATGCGTATTTTTAATATGGGGCGAGGCAATCTCAAAATTCTGGCCTTTGAAAGGAGGTAATGTAGATATGAAAAAGATTTTTTTAATAGTCCCTATAGTATTTTCTCTAATGGTCTTTTCCGATGCAATAGCTGCGGAAAAGGAAAAGAAGGTAAGTAAGCAGTCCCGGATCTTGACTACGCGGGGCTGGAGAACCCATTGACAACGGCGGATCCTAAGACCCTGCCTGACAATGACCCGAATATATTGGCCGGGAAGAGGCTATACGAGGCCACCTGCGCAGCCTGTCATGGCGTGAGGGCCGATGGTAAAGGCCCTGAGGCTGATGGCTTTGTTACCCCTATTAGACCTGTAGACCTGACCGACCCGGACGCCATCGCCATGCTCGACCAGGGGTATGTGCTGTGGAGGATAGATGCGGGTGGGCTTGAGGACCCTTTCCACTCCGCCATGCCGGCATGGAAGGACGACTTTACCGAGACCGAGAAGTGGCAGATAGTCCTTTATGTGTATAAAAACGCAGGAGTATCCCCAAAGGGTAAGAAATAAAGCTGTTGGAAAAAGCGCGGGGTTTTGAACCGTACACTCCATAAGGAATGAAGAGTTCTATATAAATTTATACTATCCCCGGAGGGGCTATTTCTAAGGGGTAAGGGAGGTGCTGATATGTTTAAGAGGATTTTGTTTGTAACATTGATTGCGGCGGGCATGTTTGTAAATGCCTCTGTGGCTGCCGATCAAGGTCTAACGGTAGTCTCTAAGTTTGTAGCGGGGGATATCCCAGTCAGTCCGCTTTCCTCCGCATGGGATATGGCTAAGGGCGTTGTGGTTCCCATGAGTTCACAGATCGTTGCCCAGCCCAGGGCATCTGTGCTGCCCAAAGGGAAAAGCTCTGTCCGTTGGGTCGGCACCAGGTCTATAAACAACGGAAAGGAAATAGCCTTTCTTCTGGAGTGGGAGGATATAACCGAGAACTCTACACTGGATAATACGGCTGTGTACAGGGATGCAGCCGCCCTGGAGTTTCCGATTCAGCTGATCTGGAAGCTGGACGGGATAGGGCCGTACCCCTCGGCGCCAGTTACCCCGGGACAGGGCTAAAATATTCTGTTGACTGGTATCAGGGACGTCTGTACGACCTCCCCCAAAAACAGAGAAAGGGTCCTGTTGAAGACCTTAATGCAGAGGGATTTGGCACATTAACCCTTCAGGACTCCCAGGATGTCATGGGCAAGGGGCTCTGGAGTGGCGGCAAGTGGAGGGTGGTGTTTTTAAGGTCCATGGTGGCCAAGGATAAAGACGATGTCGTATTTAAAAAGGGAATGACAATGCCCCTCGCCTTCGCAATATGGGATGGTGGAAACCTCGAAAAGGACGGACAGAAGTCCGTTACAACCTGGCACGAATTAAAGGTAGAATAGGGTATAAGGCGATAAGCTGATTCTCATATGCAAGGCCACTTTAGGG
>JAENJC010000190.1 GCA_016844545.1 Deltaproteobacteria bacterium
GGCTACAGGGATTGCAAACTTCGCCCCATCTATCTTTTTTGAGATAAGCCTTGCCGCCTTAAGCATCTCAGGGAGGAGGGATTCGACCTCCCTCTTTCTGCTCCCAGGAAGAAGCCCAATCACAGTGTCGGCCCTTCCGAAACACAGGCTCCTCCTGATCTCACCCCTGTCAAATCCGGCAGGGACCGAATCCATAAGGGGATGCCCTACAAACTCCACATCAACCCCAACCTTCTCGTATATCGGGACCTCAAAGGGAAATACGACCAACATCTTGTCCACTACCTTGGCAATGGTCTTTACCCTGCTCTTATGCCAGGCCCAGACCTGGGGGGAGATGTAGTATACAACCTTTATACCTCGCGCCTTCGCCTTCCTGGCAAGCCTCAGGTTAAAACCGGGATAGTCTATGAGGACAACGACCTCAGGTTTCATGACATCCATGAGCTCTTCCATGTCCCTCATTGCCTTCCTGATAAGGGGAAGCTTGTTTATCACCTCAAAGATCCCGACTATGGCCATCTCTCTGACGTGATGGGATATTTTGACTCCGGCCTCTTTCATCATGTCCCCGCCCATGCCAAAGAAGCTGATATTTGGGTTAAGCGCAAGGAGTTCACGGACAAGGTTCGCACCGTGGAGGTCACCGGAGGCCTCTCCGGCTACGATCAGAAAGTTTTTAGTCCCAGGTTTTGAGTATTGAGTTAAATCATTCATTCCAGCTTTTTTCTTTTTATCTGATATCCTTTTTTCCACCCAAATGACGGCTGCAGCGACCATACCTCCCCAGATAAACCCGCCCAGGACATCAAAAGGAAAATGCACCCCCACATAGACCCGCGAATAACCAATGACTGCGGCAAGGATAAAGAGAGGGATTCTGGCCTTCCTGTAGTAGTAACTTCCTGTGACTGCCACGGCAAACATGTTCGCTGCATGGGATGACGGAAAGGAATATTTACCGCAATAAACAAGGAGGTTTACACCCTCAAGAAAGTTGCAGGGCTTTATGCGGCCTATCATATATTTTAGAATCCCGCCAGACGTATAATCGCTCAGGCCAACAGCGACGACAATAACGATAACTGCCACCCTTCCCTTCTTCCCGCCCCATATGAGCAGCCCGATTACAGTAGACACGATCAAAGGCCACCAGTTACTAATTTCCGTGAGCCAGGGCATAAGGATGTCAAAGAGCCGGTTCTGCATCCCGTTGTTAATGAGATAAAAGAGCTTAATATCAAGCCATTCGATGTCAATCATAGGAACGGAGTATAGCAGAGCCAGGGTTTGATGTCACTCAATTTTACCTGTAAATATGGAATCCAGTTCAAAAATAGCTTGCAAAAAAAACATCTGTGTGGTAAATATTATCGATTCAAATTCACACGCCTTACCATCTGCTGTCCAGGTGTCCGTTTTTGCGGATTGGGCAGTATAAAGGGTGGGCGGAGGATAAAAACCCAAAGGAGGAAGTATGTCAGTTATCACAATGAAGCAGTTGCTGGAAGCCGGTGTCCACTTCGGACATCAGACAAAGAGATGGGACCCAAAGATGAAGCCTTTTATCTTCGGGGCAAGAAACGGTATTCACATAATAGACCTTCAAAAGACAGTACATCTGTTTAAAGAGGCCTGCAAGTTTGTGAAGGATAACTCGGCAAAGGGGAAGACCATCCTGTTTGTCGGGACAAAGAAGCAGGCCCAGGACGCCATTATCGAAGAGGCCAAGAGATGCGGAATGTTCTATATAAACCAGAGATGGCTTGGCGGGACACTTACAAACTTCAAAACAGTCAAGCAGAGCATTGCAAGGCTCAAAAAGATAGAACAGATGAAGATTGATGGGACGTTCGATGCCCTGACGAAGAAAGAGGTCTCCCTGCTGGAAAAGGAAAGGGAGAAGCTTGAAAAGACGATAGGCGGGATAAAGGATATGGATAAGCTTCCAGGCGCCATATTCATCATAGATTCAAAGAAGGAAGAGATAGCAATAAGCGAGGCAAAGAAATTAGGCATTTCTATTGTTGCAGTAGTTGATACCAACTGCGATCCTACCGGGATGGACTACATTATCCCCGGGAATGACGATGCAATCAGGGCAATAAGGCTTTTTGCACAGAAGGTAGCAGACGCTGTTCTGGAAGGGAGGCAAGGAGCAGAAGATGCTCTTGCAGCTGAAGTAGCTCAAACTGCTGCGGCTTCACAGGCAACAGAGCCTAAGGCAGTACAGGAAGCAGCAGCCGTTCTTTAATAGCAACCAAATATAGATTTGCCACAGAGCCCACGATGAAGAAAGAGGTTGCATCTTGCAATTAAATGTTTCTCTCTTAAATCTCTGTTAGCTCGATGGCTATAATTATTTTTTAGAGATGGAGGTTTTGTAATGGAAGTTTCAGCAGCAAGCGTTAAAGAGCTCAGGGAAAAGACTGGGGCTGGATTCATTGACTGCAAAAAGGCACTGGAAGAAACTAATGGCGATATCGAGAAGGCCGTTGATTTTCTGAGACAGAAAGGCTTATCTGCAGCGGCAAAAAAGTCCGGCAGAATTGCATCTGAAGGTGTTGTTGGCTCATATATCCACGGAGGCGGGAAGATCGGGGTTTTGATCGAGGTCAACTGCGAAACCGACTTTGTGGCAAAAAATGAGGACTTCCTTAACTTCGTGAAGGATGTAGCCATGCATATAGCCGCAGTGAATCCTGTCTGCGTTGAAAGAAGAGAGCTCCCTCAGGAGAGCCTGGAGAGGGAAAGAGCAGTAGTCAAAGCCCAGGCCCTGGAATCAGGGAAGCCTGAAAAGGTCATAGAAAAGATAGTCGAAGGCAGGATGGAGAAGTTTTATGCCGAAAGCTGCCTTCTGGAGCAGCCCTTTGTTAAAAATCCGGACATAACCATAAACGATTACCTCAACCAGACTGTAGCCAAGATTGGTGAGAAGATCAGTATAAGGCGGTTTACCAGATATCAAATGGGCGAAGGCCTGGAAAAGAAATCAACCGATTTTGCAGCAGAGGTCGCGGCAGCAGTAAAATAAATTTCCGTAAACTGTGAACCGTAAACTGTTCACGGTTCACGAGGTTTTAACATGCCTCAACAGAAAAAACCAAGATACAAAAGGATACTCCTCAAACTCAGCGGCGAAGCACTGGCAGGCGAAAAGGAGTATGGCTTAGACCCGGCTGTCCTCTCTGAGATTGCCGTTGAGGTCAAAGATCTTGTAGAGCTGGGTGTGGAGGTTGCCATAGTTGTCGGCGGGGGGAATATATTCCGCGGAGTTGCCGCCTCTGCCAGCGGTATGGACAGGGCATCTGCAGATTATATGGGAATGCTTGCAACAGTTATT
>JAENJC010000191.1 GCA_016844545.1 Deltaproteobacteria bacterium
AAGGTGGCGGATGAGATATTGGGGATTGTAAAGAATGAAATGTGATCGTAAAATAAATTTTCCCTTACCCCTCTTTTTCAAAGAGGGGTATCATAATTTCCCCCTTTGAAAAAGGGGGATTGAGGGGGATTTTAAGGTAGATGGATTCTATAAAAGTAAACCTTGGAGAGCGCAGCTATCCGATATATTTCGGAAATGAAAGTTTAAAGGATTTTGGAAAGACCTACAAGAGTTTTTTTAAGAGTAAGAAGGTTATTGTAGTTACAAATCCAACTGTTGGCAGGCTCTATTCCAAGGTTATCAGCGATAGCCTTCTAAAAGAGGGATTTGAAGTCAACCGCATAGATGTACCGGATGGGGAGGAGTATAAGACCCTCACTTGGGCATCAAAGCTCTTTGACAAGTTGATAGCAATGAAGGCAGACAGGCAGACCTCGCTTATAGCTCTCGGCGGCGGTGTGATAGGGGACCTGACCGGTTTTGTAGCCGCAACATACTTACGGGGTGTCCCCTTTGTCCAGGTTCCCACAACACTTTTGGCGCAAGTGGATTCCAGTGTAGGAGGCAAGACAGGCGTTAATCATAGGAAAGGGAAAAACCTGATAGGCGCCTTTTATCAGCCTAAATTTGTCTATATAGATGTCGATACCCTGAAATCCCTTCATAAGCGAGAAATGAAGGCGGGTCTTGCCGAGGTAATAAAGTATGGTGTCATAAGAGACCCAGAGCTATTTAAATACCTTGAAGATAATATTGATATTTTAACTCAAAACTCAAAATTCAAATCTCAGAACTCAGCTCTTTTACATATAGTAAAGAGATCATGCGCCATAAAGGCCTCTGTAGTTGAGGCAGATGAAAGGGAGGCTGGAAATAGGGCTATATTGAATTTTGGTCATACCTTTGGTCATGCTGTGGAGGCGGTAACAAAGTATAAAGAGTACAAGCATGGAGAGGCAGTGGCCATTGGGATGGTATATGCCTCTGAACTTTCTCATAGAGCTGGAGTGTGTAATAAAAGTGTGGTTGAAAGGGTGCGTAATGTAATTAAGAAAGCCGGACTTCCCACCGAAGGGCCGGATTTTCCAAGAAAGAGATTTTTAAAGGCGATGGAGATAGACAAGAAGGTTGTTGGAGGGGAGTTAAGGTTTGTGCTGGTGGAAGGTATTGGCAAGGTGAGGATTGAGAAGGTAGATATGAGTATGCTCACTCATTGATAAATATATCGCCGGAGTTGAGATGAGGATTGGAGCTGTTGAATTAGGAAAGATACCCGTGGTGATCGGGACGCTCTCCGGGAATATCGAGCATCCGATTGAGATCGTTAATAAAATTGATTTGTTTGAACTCCGTATCGATACGTTTAAGACACAAGAAGTTGCCTATATAACTGAAGTTATAAATTCACTCAAACGTGTTTATGGGAAACCGATTCTTGCAACGGTGAGGTCAAGGGATGAAGGAGGCGCCGTAGAGATCGATGATGATAGAAGATACGAGATATACAAAGAGGTTCTTACTCTGGTTGACGCAGTAGATGTTGAGTTAAGTTCAGCCGACTTGATGAAAAGGATTTTGCCTATATGCAAGGGAAGAGGGAAGCTCCTTATAGCCTCTTATCACAATCACGACGAGACTCCGGGAGAGGGTCAACTCGAAAAGCTGGTTTCGGAAGGTAAGAAGATTGGGGCCGATATAGTAAAGATAGCGGTTACTGCTAATTCGAAAGAGGACTTAAGCAGGTTGATATCCTTTACAATTAAAAACAGGGACAAAGGCATAATTACCATTTCTCAGGGGAGCATAGGGACCATATCGCGAATCGTTACCCCGATCCTTGGTTCTCTTATGACGTATGGCTATATTGATGTACCGTCAGCGAAAGGCCAGTTGTCGGCATTTGATATTGTCGAATACCTAAGGTTTTTTGACCCGGCATATAATTATAGATTTATAGAAAAGTGAGGATAGCTCCGTAGGATGGGTTAAGCGAAGCGGACCCATCAATACCGTTGGGTCCACTATAATTGACCCAGCCGGCAGACTAAGATAATTATGTGAACATAAGGGAGGGGATTATAATGAGTAAATTTAAACAAAAGTTCTTGATTGGGATCGTGCTATTCATGTTGTTATTAATGTTGATTGGTTGTAGCCAGAGCACTACGGCCCCTTCGGGAGGTACTATTACATTTGCTCCAGCTAGTCACACCCAAGCAGGTATTGCGTCAAATACAATTGTAACTTTTACTGTCACTGTAAAAGACTCAAATGGTAAACCTATGAATAAAGCTAAACTCATGATATCAGGTCCTTTTGCGGTTCCACGTACACCAGTTGCATATTATCAGTTTTACAGAGGAAATAATGCGACTGGCGGAGCGGTTAATAGTGGTTTTGAGGCTGAGACCGATGAATTTGGCGCATACACATTTTCAGTTATTATTGACGCTGCGGCCTCAGCAGGTGGTTTTGCTGATTATATTGCCGTATATTCTGGAACAAATTATGGATCAGCCGCATTATCAGTTACCTAAATTTACTATGCCATTGTTTATATAACGATTTTTGATAATATACTTTAAAATTGATTAAACTATGGTTGCTGACCTTAAAAATGATGCCTCGCTACCTCCAGAGATAAACAAATACCTGGCCATCCTCAGCAAAGACCCTGGCTCTATGGTCTTTGCTCCTCTGACGGAAGCTTATAGAAAGGCTGGAATTCTGGATGAGGCCATTGCTGTTGCCCAGGACGGCCTTAAGATCCATCCAAACTATGTAAGCGGAATGGTTGCTCTCGGAAGGGCATACTTCGATAAGGGGATGCAAAGAGACCCTGGACAGGGTCCTTGCAATAGCCCCGGATAACATCATTGCAGCCAACATATTAGCGGAGATAAAAAAGAAGTCACCAGATCAGCCCGAACCTTCCATCATTGCAGCCCCTTCAACAAGCGAAGGGCAACCTCTATTAGGGAGTGCTGAAGAAGCGGAACTGGAAGAACTTACTGAACTGGAAGAGTTTACAGAGTTAACTGAGGTAGAGTCAGAAGAAAAGCCGGAAGATTTTCAGGTCGAGGAGATAAGTTTTGAGGCTCTTGAACCTGGGTTGGGGCTTGCAAAAGAGGTAAGAGAAAGAGAGGAAGAAAAAACCGCGGAGGATATCGGCAGTTGGAGGGAAGAAAGCGCAAACCGATTGGAAGAAGAGGGGCCAGGCGTAACTGAGGTATCTAAACCTGAAGTAGTGGCCAGGGCCCTGCATGTAGAGGAGAAAGAGGCAAGGCCAAGGAAGGAAATAACCACAGAGACCATTGCCGATCTTTATATAAAGCAGGGATATTTTGACAAGGCCATTGACATATACCAGACCCTATATGATGCTGATCCTGAAAATGATGAAATAAAGAGGAAACTTGATGAACTGAAAAAGCAGTTGTCAGGGGTCAGTGGTCAGGGGCCAGAGATAGAGAGACCAGAGGAAGAGTTAGGGTTAGGGTGGGCTGAGCCGACCGGGCAGGGGGCGGAACTCAAAACTGATGAGAATATAGATAGACTGGAATCATGGCTTGAGACAATTCAGAGCGAGAGGCGGAAGGGCTGATGGAATTTAAGGAGATATTAGGAGAGCTTGTTGAAAGGGTAGACGGTGCAAGGGCTGCAATTCTTATGGGATATGACGGCATTGCCATAGACGAATACCGTAAAGAAGGTGTTGACACGGACATCCAGCTCATAGGGATTGAATATTCAAGTATACTCAAGGAAATGAAGCGTGCATCTGAGATCCTTGAAGCTGGGGAAGTGGCAGAGGTTTCAATCGTTACCGGGAAAGGCATGGTTGTAGTCAGGGGAGTTACTGATGAATATTTCGTCATGGCCAGCCTGACTGTTGATGGTAACCTTGGAAAGGCGAGGTACCTGATGAAGATGGCTGCGCCGAAGCTAAAAGAGTTGCTGTAAGAAAGAGGTTGAGAAATTGAGATATTGAGCTTAACTTCCTCCCTTCCCAACTTCCCACTTTCATTATCTTCTTATCTCAGATGTTACTATAGGTTCCATTCAGGTCATTATCTGATTTGACTTTACTTTCTTATCTGTGCTAATCATAGCAAATCTGAGTTTATCTGTGTCTAATGCTCCCTCAAAAAAACCTTGCAAATAGGAATCTAAGATGGTAATAAATAACCTTTCCAGCCTCAAGGATGTTATGAGGGCGGCACAATGTGATGCCATCCTCATCACAGGTATAGAAAATATCCGTTACTTAACTGGTTTTACTGGTTCAAGCGGTGTTTTACTAGTAACCGATAATGGAGGGATTTTCTTTACTGATTCCCGATATACAGAGCAGGCCGGCAAGGAGGTAAAGGGAAAGGTTAAGATAAGGGAATACAAGAAACAGGTTCCTGAGTTGTCTGCCGCGATTATTGGCGCAAGGTTAAAAAAAGTAGGGTTTGAGGATTCTGATTTAACGTTTCAAGGATATCAGGCGCTGAAGAAGGAGCTTAAAGGGGTAAAGCTGGTTCCCTTGAAAGATAGACTTACTCTCTTGAGAGGTGTGAAGTCAAAGGGTGAACTCGGGCTTATATCCGGGGCTGTTGATATTGCTTATAAAGCATTTGAAAAACTCCTCCCCTCTGTAAAACCAGGCAAGAGTGAGGAAGATATAGCTGTTGAGCTGGAATACCTGATGAGGAAGGGTGGTGCAGAGGGCCTCTCCTTTGATGTGATTGTGGCGTCAGGGGGACGTTCGGCCTTGCCTCACGGAAGGGCAAGCGATAAACTCCTGAAAATAGGAGACCCTGTTGTTATAGACTTCGGGGCCAGGTATAAAGGGTATCACTCCGACGAAACGGTTACGCTCTTTGTAGGGAAGGCGAGCGAGAGGCTTGCGAGGATTTACCAGACAGTTAAAGATGCCCATGACAGGGCTATTGATGTGGTGAGGCCTGGTGTAAGGTTTTCAGATATAGATAAGGCCGCCAGAGATTTTATAGACAGGGCGGGATATGGTAAATCTTTTGGCCACGGGACAGGCCATGGTGTGGGACTTAATGTACACGAGGGCCCATCAATAAGCCCAAATTCAAAAGGTGTAGCTGAGGAAGGGATGGTATTTACCATCGAGCCCGGAATATATATACCGAAGGTAGGAGGGGTAAGGATAGAGGATATGATTGTTGTTACAAGGGATGGGTGCAGGGTTTTGACGAGGATTCCGAAGGAATTGACGATTATTTAGTAAGGAGATGCGATGTATTCAACAGCGGAATTCAAAAATGGATTAAAGATAGAGCTTGATGGAGAACCTTTTACTATAGTGGAGTTCCAGCATGTAAAGCCAGGGAAGGGTGGGGCTTTTGTGCGGACGAAACTGAAGGCTTTAAAGAGCGGAAAGGTCATAGAAAGGACATTCCGTTCCGGTGAGAAGGTGGACAAGCCTGATGTAGAGGCGAAGAAGATGCAGTTCCTTTACGAGGCAGACGGCAGCTACCATTTCATGGATGTGGAGAGCTACGAGCAGTTTCAGTTTTCCAGGGAGCAGATAGGGGATGGCGTAGGTTTTCTCAAGGAGGAGACGGTGGTGGCTGTGCTTTTCCATAACCAGAAGGCCATAGGTGTTGAGCTGCCGAATTTTATTGAGATCGAAATAGAAGAAACAGATCCGGGATTGCGTGGTGATACTGTCTCCAGCAGTGGAAAGCCTGCTAAATTAAAGACCGGTGCAATTGTTCAGGTACCGCTCTTTGTAAATATCGGAGATGTTATAAAGGTGGATACAAGGACCGGGGAATATATAGAGAGGGTAAAATAGAATTGGGTTTGGTAGGGGCGTATGGCTATACGCCCCTACAGATACGGAGGTGTATATGGACTTAAAGGATATAAAGCAGATAATAAAGGTCTTGGAAGGTACCGATGTTACTGAGATAGAGGTTGAACAGGAAGGGGTAAAGGTAAGAGTTAAGAGGGGGGGAAACTACCCTGTTGTTCCTTTGAGCCAGGTTCAAATGCTACCTCGCGATGTTGAAATACAGTTCGCTTCATCTCCCCCTATGGTTGGGACATTTTATCTCACACCTGCCCCAGATGCTCCGCCATTTGTTGAGGTGGGTGGTGTTGTTACCAAAGGGCAGACCCTTTGCATAATAGAGGCGATGAAGCTTATGAATGAGATAGAGGCGGAGTGTTCCGGAAAGCTTGTGTCAATACTGGTTGAAAATGCTAAGCCAGTGGAGTATGGCGAACCGCTATTTATGATAGAGCCGTCATAAAACCAGTGGTCAGTTGTTAGAAGTCGGTAGTCAGTAAAACCGGCCACTGAACCCTGACCACTTAATTTAAGGATTGGTGATGTTTCAGAAGATACTCATAGCAAACAGGGGCGAGATAGCGCTCCGGATAATAAGGGCATGCAAAGAACTGGGAATAAGAACGGTTGCCGTTCACTCCACTGCCGATAGCGAGGCCATGCATGTCAAACTGGCAGATGAGAGTGTATGCATAGGCCCTCCGGAGAGCAGGTACAGCTATCTGAACATCCCTGCCATACTTTCAGCCGCAGAGATTACGGATGCAGAGGCGATACATCCGGGATACGGGTTCCTTGCGGAAAACTCAGCATTTGCTGAGATGTGCCAGGCTGCCGGGATTAAATTTATCGGGCCTACAGCCAGAAGCATAAAACTGATGGGCGATAAGATAAAGGCAAGGGAGACGATGATAAAGGCAGGGGTGCCGGTTCTCCCAGGTAGTAAGAATGAGATAGGGTCTGATGATGAAGCGAGAAAGATTGCCGCTGAGATAGGATACCCAGTTATCATAAAGGCAGCGGCCGGCGGCGGTGGAAAAGGTATGAAGATCGTACATACACCTGCAAGCCTGATAAGCTCTCTGATGATGGCAAAGTCCGAGGCTCAGGCAGCCTTCGGTAATTCATCTGTTTATATTGAGAAGTTCTGTGAAAGACCAAGACATGTGGAGATCCAGCTCCTTGCCGATAACTACTGGAATATCATTCATCTTGGCGAAAGGGACTGCTCTATCCAGAGGAGACACCAGAAACTCATAGAAGAGTCTCCGTGCCCGGTACTTACTGCCAAGATGAGGGACAAGATGGGGAAGGCTGCCGTAGAGGCAGCTCAGGCGGTAAATTACACCAACGTGGGGACCGTTGAGTTCCTGCTGGATGGCGACAAATTCTATTTCATGGAGATGAACACCAGGATACAGGTGGAACACCCTGTTACAGAGATGGTTACAGGGATAGACCTTGTAAAAGAACAGATAAAGGCCGCTGCAGGGGAGAGGCTGAAGATAAAGCAGAAGGATATCAGGATTAAGGGGCACAGTATAGAGTGCAGAATAAATGCCGAAGACTCTGTCAAATTCATACCATGCCCGGGCAGGATTGACAGATACCATACCCCTGGAGGGCCCGGTGTCAGAGTGGATTCGGCGGCTTATAATCACTACATCATACCCCCTTACTACGATTCAATGATAGCCAAGCTGATTGTGCATGCAGACAGCAGGGAAGAGGCTATAGCCAGGATGCTGAGGGCCCTGGATGAGTATGTTATAGAAGGGATAAAGACCACCATTCCTTTCCACAAGAAGCTCCTTACCGACAAGGATTTTATAGAGGGGAATTTTGATACTAACTTCTTGACAAGATATTTGGGATAAGATAAAAAGCAGGCGAAGGTAAGAAATTGAGAAGGTGAGAAGATAGAAGCTCAACTCCTTAATTTCTCAACCTCTCAACTTCATAATTACAATAGGGAGGGATGGCAATGGATTTTCCAAAGGAATTAAAATACCACAAAGAACATTGTTGGGTTAAGGTTGAGGGGAACAGGGCGCTTATCGGGATTACGGAGCATGCCCAGGAGGAGCTGGGGGATATTGTTTATGTTGAGCTGCCGGAGAGGGGATCAGAAACGGAGCAGGACGAGTCATTCGGCACAGTGGAGTCAGCAAAGGCGATATCAGAGCTGTTTGCTCCGGTAAGCGGCCATGTAGTTGATATAAATGATGATCTTGCAGATCAGCCGGAGTTGATAAATGATGACCCTTACGAAAGCGGCTGGATGATAGAGATTGAGATGAGCGAGACCTCTGAACTGAACAATCTCCTTTCCGCAGAGCAGTACAAGAAGTATATAGAGGAAGAGAAGGGATAACCAGTATTGCAAATAGCTTTCTCTGGTCTGAAATTCTGGCGACTTATTATCTCCCCGCCATCTGATGGATTCACAAATATGGCTGTTGATGAGGCCATATTCAAAGCGGTTTCAGCGGGAACCTCTCCGCCTACGTTAAGGTTTTATACCTGGACGCCTCCAGCAGTATCTGTCGGATATTTTCAAAATTCTCTTGGAGAGGTTGACCTTGCTGTCTGCCGGGAGATGGGGATAGATGTGGTCAGGCGGCTGACAGGTGGGAGGGCGGTTTTGCACGACAGGGAATTGACCTACAGCGTGATCTGTCCTGATAATGCCTTAAACTTCCCTGGCAGCATCCTCGGGACATATAAGATAATCAGCTCCTGTCTTATAAACGGATTGAATTCTATTGGGCTTAATGCCTCATTAACCCATTCCGTAAGAAAATCT
>JAENJC010000192.1 GCA_016844545.1 Deltaproteobacteria bacterium
AAGGCAGTAATAACATAATCAGGCATACATTCTTCAAGATTGGCAGAGGTTAAGGCCGGCCTGTAGCTGGAGCTGTTCAAGGAGGCTCCTTTCTTAGAATAAAGAAAGTCAATTAACCCCTGGGCCGGGGCGTTATAGTTTCCTCCCCCTGCCTCAAATGCGGCCCCTTCAAATCTCCTCTGGAATTCAATCCCTGCCAGAGGCCCTTTTCCAAAGACCTCAAAATCTTCGGGCCGAACAGTCACCACCATAGCGCTGTTGGCATACTGGGAGTCCCGTTTTGAAAGGCTCATCCCGTTTACAACCAGCCTGCCATGCTCTGAAGATGCGGCAATGACACTGCCTCCCGGACACATGCAGAATGAGTATGCTGAACGCCCCATATGAGGCATGTTGTGGGTAAGGAGATACTCGGCTGGCGGCAATTTAGGGTGACCGGCGGTCTTTCCGTATTGGATGCCGTCTATGAGTATTTGAGGGTGTTCAACCCGGAGACCTATGGCAAATGGTTTGTTCTCAAGCTTAACCCCTGCCTTACTCAATGCCTCGTATGTATCCCGCGCACTGTTTCCGATGGCAAGAATCAGGAGGTCTGTCCGTATCTCGCGACCATTGTTAATTATTATTGATTCTATCTTGCCGTTATGGGCATTGAACCCCGTAACCTTTGATTCAAAACAGACTTCACATCCGAGGGAAATTAGCCTCTTCCTCAGGTTTATGACGACCCCCCTGAGCCTGTCTGTTCCAATATGCGGCTTGGACTGGTAGAGTATCTCTTCCTTCGCCCCTGCATCCACCATGGCCTTCAAAATATATGATATCCTCGGATCGTCAACCCTGGTGGTCAGCTTCCCGTCGGAAAATGTCCCTGCGCCACCTTCTCCGAACTGGACATTGCTCTCAGGGTCAAGGACACGCTCCGCCCAGAACTTCTCAACATCCTTGACCCTTCGATCAACCTCCTTGCCCCTCTCAAGGATCAAGGATTTAATCCCATGCTCGGCAAGCCTCAAGGCGGCAAACAGTCCGGCAGGCCCTGTGCCCACTATAACAGGGCGGAGTTCAGTTCTTAGCTTTGGAAAAGATACAGGTTTATCTTTTTCAATTACCCTGATTTTAGTTGTTTCTTCTTTCTTAAAGGTTTTCTCTTCCTCTACCTCCAGCTCCAACGTATAAACAAAGGCAATCCGGTCCTTTTTTCTTGCATCAAGGGACTTTTTGACAATCCGTAGATCAAGGATCTTGTCCTTCGGGATTTTCAGGAGAGCTGCTGCTTTAGCGTATAGGGCTGATTCGTCTTCAGAAAGATAGAGGTGTATGTCTGAGAGCCTTAAGGGCATGATTACGAGTGGCTGAACAGCTTGACATCGACCAGCTGGCATATCACATGGGAAAGGGTAATATGGGTCTCCTGTACCCTTGCAGTGGAGTCTGACTCAACATTGAGGTGGAAATCGACCATCTTTGCCATCTTTCCGCCGTCCTTTCCTGTCATCCCTATGGTCTTGATCCCCATACCGCTGGCTGCCTTCAAGGCCTTCAGGACATTAGGGGAGCTGCCGCTGGTAGATATCCCCCAGGCAATGTCGCCTTCCTTCCCAAGGGCCTTAATCTGCTTCAGGAATATCTGGTCATAGTTATAGTCGTTTCCTATGCTCGTAATGACGGATGTGTCTGTTGTGAGCGCCAGGGCGGGGAGCGGAGGCCTTTCTATCATAAAGCGGTTAACAAACTCAGCTGCAATATGCTGGGCATCAGCTGCACTTCCCCCGTTTCCAAAGAGCATGACCTTGTTCCCTTCCTGGAAGGCATCGGCTATCAGCTCCACAACAGAGATTATGGTCTTCACATTTTTTTTGACAAAGGAGAGCTTTACTTCAGCGCTTTGTTCAAAGGCCTTTACTATGAGATCTTCCATGTCTTGATTTTTATCTCAATATAGTATACGTTGTCAAGTATTAAACTATACTGCTGTTCAGGGCAGGAGATTACTCAGGAGCTTGTCAATGTGTGAATCCCATGCATATATTATGAAAGATGGAAAAGAGGAGCTTTTTCTGGAAAATGTAGATGTTATTAAACCTGAAGAAGGCGGAAGACTTTTGATACGCAGCATATTTGGAGAGCAGAAGGTATTCGATGGACACATAAGAGAGATAGCACTCCTTAAGCACAGAATAGTTCTGGAAAAATAGGTTCAACTTGACATTACCAAACCTGTCTACTATTTTTATCCTAAAAAAGCATTTGGACGCTGATTTGCGCAGATTTCTACTGATTTTTAGATATGTTACTAAAAGCAAGCATTTAACCCTTTGGGCGAAGTATTTAAAGAAGTTATCTTATCGATTTTATCTGTTTTTTCAGCGTTCATCTGCGTCCAACTGCCGAATTTAGGATTAAATACACGGATTGAGACAGCTCCTACCGACGAAGGGGGTTATTATGTTCAAAAAAAGTCTGGTTTTGGGAGGGACATTATTGCTTCTTGCCGCGAGCAATTCTTTTGCCTATAGACCTCTAACTACAGAGGACGCCGGGGTTGCAGGAAAGGGCGTTGCCCAGGCCGAGGTAAGCTGGGACAACATCAAGTGGAAGAATAGCGACAAAGAGGATATATACTTGCTTGTTCCCATATACGGATTGACAGAGAACCTTGAGCTTTCTGTAGAGATTCCATATCACTATCACAAACCCTCTTCAGATCCTTCGGAGGAAGGGACAGGAGATATAAACATAGTGGCCAAGTATATCCTTGTGCCTGGAGGGACAGAAAGCCCGGCCTTTGCTGTGAAGGGGGTTGTGAAGATGGACAACGGAGACTATGATAGGGGGCTTGGAAGCGGAGACAAAGATTATTCCATCGTTGCCGCACTATCAGAGACCGTTGGACAGCTTACAGGTCACGCCCAGATCGGATATACATGGACCGGGGATAAGAAGGATAAAAGACTGGATATGACACTGTATGGCGCGGCCCTTGATTATGCCCTGAGTGATTTTATCCACATACTTGCGGAAGTGACTGCCGAGAGGCATCCTGAGCGGCTTGAGCACGAAAACCCGCTTATTGCGTTGACAGGGATCACCTATAAGGTCTCTGACAGCCTTGTCGTGGATGCCGCTTACAGATGGGGCTTGAACGACTCAGTACGTTTCACGAGCACAACGGTGGGCGCGTCGATAACTTATTAATTCAATGAAAAATGCAAAATGTAAATTGCAAAGCTCAAAATAAAGGTTAATCTTATTTTGCAGTTTGAATTTTGCAGTTTGACCTTTGCATTTCGGAGAAAGGTTCTATGCACATACCAGATGGATTGCCGCTGATAGCTGTCTCGGCGGCGGCCGTTGCGTATGCCTCAAAAAAGGTCTCGAAGGACCTTGATGAAAAGAAGGTCCCTCTGATGGGGGTCATTGCTGCCTTCGTATTTGCGGCCCAGATGGTGAACTTCCCAGTTGGCGGCGGTACTTCCGGGCATCTCATGGGGGGTGTGTTGATAGCAACTATTATGGGCCCTTTTGCCGCACTTCTTATGATATCAACAGTCCTTATCATTCAGGCATTGCTCTTCC
>JAENJC010000193.1 GCA_016844545.1 Deltaproteobacteria bacterium
ATAAGCCCCTCCTGCCTCAGCCTCCTCGCAACTCCTTTGCCGGTGTCATTTCTTACTGTTACCGCTAATTCACGCTGTTCCATTTTACTTCCTCCTTAAAATTTATACCAAGTTGCTTTCAAATATTTACTGAAAGCTTACTTGGTGTTATGCACGGCTTATACCAAGTTGTTTTTAAATATTAAATTTATCTTTTATTGAAAGCTTAATTGGTATTATACAAATAGCGAACTCACTGAATCACCTATATATACTCTTTTTATTGCCTCAGCCAGTAAGGATGACACAGACAGAACCTTGATCTTTTTGCATGCAGCCCCTTCTTTGGTAAGAGGGATGGTGTTTGTGACTACCAGTTCCTCCATTACCGACTGCTCGATCCTTGAGATAGCAGGACCAGAGAGGACTGGATGGGTACTGATGGCATATATCTTTTTTGCCCCGTTGTCCTTAACCGCCTTAGCACCCTGAGTCAATGTGCCGGCAGTGTCCACCATATCATCCACCATTATGGCAACCTTTCCAACTACATCTCCGATTATATTCATTACCTCAGCCACATTTGGGGCAGTCCTTCTTTTATCAATGATAGCCAGGGAACAGTTTAACCTTTTGGCAAATGCCCTCGCCCTTTCCACCCCTCCAGCATCCGGGGAGACTATAACTATGTCATCATCAAAGTTCTTTTTGATATAGTCGAGGATCACAGGGGTTGCATACAGATGGTCCACAGGGATATTGAAAAAGCCCTGAATCTGACCCGCATGCAGGTCCATGCAAAGGATCCTGTCCGCGCCAGCCGTTGTAATAAGGTCCGCCACCAGCTTTGCAGTTATCGGCGTCCTTGGAGCAACCTTCCTGTCCTGCCTGGCATAACCGTAATAAGGCAACACTGCCGTAATCCGCTTGGCAGACGCCCTCTTCAGGGCATCCATCATAATCAATAACTCCATCAAATTGTCATTACCAGGACAACAGGTGGACTGCACAACAAATACATCCGCCCCTCTGACATTTTCCTCTATCTCAACAAAGATCTCGCCATCGCTGAATCTCTTTACAGTTGCCTTACCAAGCTGGATTCCAAGGCTATCACACATCTCCTGGGCCAAGGGTCTATTAGAATTGCCTGAAAACAGTTTTAACTTTTCCATTCTTCCCTTCATTCACGAATTACGGTTACGACTCACTATTTCAGGCTTTCTGGCTGGGGCGGGAGGATTCGAACCTCCGAATACAGGTATCAAAAACCTGTGTCTTACCGCTTGACGACACCCCAATAATGTTGGGGCGACTCGCTAATCGCCCCCACTGCTAAGCCAGCTGCGTCCCCTTTGCTATCTCTTTTTCGTACTCGGCTATGATGGCCTTCTCTATCATTCCCCTCGTCTCATTGTTTAAGGGGTGAGCTATGTCCTTAAATGTGCCGTCCTTCTTCTTCTTGCTTGGCATTGCCACAAACAGGCTGGTTTCACCGCTTATTATCTTCAAATCCCTGACAACAAAGCAGCTATCAAAGGTAATGGTTGCGTAAGCCTTCAGTTTCTCCTCATTTACAGGGAATACCTTTACTTCAGTTACCTCCATTGTCACCTCCTTAGATGGTGTTTCGCATTCAATATAAGACTAATTGAAGTCCGGGTACAATACCCATCCGGGTATAAATACCAAGTAAGCTTTCATATTAGCAATAATTATATGTCTGAAAGCAACTTGGTATTATATGTTTTCAGCCAAAAAAGACAGCCAACCCCGATGCTCCAACAACAGACCCCTAAGCGCACTTTCAGCCGCTTTCCTGTCTTCAAAAAGACCAAATACAGTGCCCCCGCTTCCAGACATAAGCGCCCTGAGGGCACCCGAAGAGAGTACCGAATCCTTCACAATCCCTATCTCTGGATGCAGCCTTAACGCAACTTCCTCAAGGTCATTATGAAGTAACTCCGCCACTTCTTCAATACCATTGAAGGAATTTGGCATATTAATACCAAAACCTTTCTTTGTCAACCCTATTTTTAAGTTTAACCCTCTGTAAATATCTGCCGTGGATACAGGGATATTGGGGTTTACCAGCACAAACCAGAGTTTGGGAAGTTGAATCTCCTCAAGCCTCTCTCCAATTCCCCTCGCAATTGCAGGTCTTTCAAATATAAAGAACGGGACATCCGCACCGAGCAGGAGACCGATTTTCATCAATTCATCCCTTGAAAGGCCGAGACCTAACATCTGATTAAGACCCACAAGGACAGTTGCGGCGTTGCCGCTCCCTCCTCCGAGGCCTGCTGCTACCGGGATATTCTTGTTTATCTCTATCCGTACTCTGACCCTGCCTGAATATCGATTCAGCATTGCCATTGCCGCTTTATAGGCAATATTGCCTTCCCCTGATGGAGCAAATCCGGTAGATATAACCTCCAGACCTTCCCCATCCTCAACATGCAGAGAAACCTCGTCGTAGAGGCTTATCCTTGTCATTATGCTTTCAATCTCATGATACCCGTCTTCTCTCTTGCCCAGAACATCCAGTCTGAGGTTGATTTTGGCGGGGGAAAGGAGCTTCAGGGTATTTTTCATATCGTCGGATAATCTCAAAAAAAGTTGGGCAGGTCAAGCTCAAAAAAACAGGTTTGCCTCTCTGCACATTTTCAGATAGAGTACCTCCATAATGAGTAATGCGCATGCCCTGATAATATTCGCCAAAGCCCCAGTCCCTGGACAGGTAAAGACAAGGCTTCAGACTCATCTTTCCGCTGAAAAATGTGCAGAGCTGCATGCATCTTTTATCATTGACACCATCAGGATTGCATGCAGGGTTGAAGGCGCGGACATATTTATTTCTTGCCATCCCGATGTCGAGAACCCCTTCTTTCAGAAGGTCGCACACGATCCTGAAGTCAGACTGATATCTCAGAAGGGGAATGATCTCGGGGAGAGGATGGCTAATGCAATAAGGGACACCCTCTCAGCTGGATACAAAAAGGTTATCATTATAGGGAGCGACTCTCCTGACCTTCCTCCAGAATTCATACAGGAGGGGTTCAAGAGACTTGAGTCGTCAGATATGGTGATTGGTCCCTCGACCGACGGCGGATACTATCTCATCGGCGGGATAAAGGAGTTGCCTGTCTTTGACAGCATCCCGTGGAGCAGCAACAAGGTATTCGAGATGACCTTAAAAAAGGCCAGAGAACACGGCTTAATCTTTTCCGTGCTTAATGAGTGGTACGATATAGACACCTGGGAAGACCTGCAGAGGCTTCGTGTTTCGGATTCCGTATTTCTAGTTCGAGTTTGATACCCTTTTCATGCATGGGAAGCTCTT
>JAENJC010000194.1 GCA_016844545.1 Deltaproteobacteria bacterium
TCAGCCTCCGGGTCTGAGTCGGCCACTATCCCCCCACCCACAGAAAAATAAGCCTTCCCGTCCTTTACGGAGATAGTTCTAATGGCTATGTTCATGTCCATCTTGCCGTTAAATCCGATATATCCGATAGAACCAGTATAAACCCCTCTTTTTATTGGTTCAAGCTCTTCGATAATCTCCATTGCCCTTACCTTAGGAGCCCCAGTGATAGAGCCACCGGGAAATGTTGCCTTTATAACTTCTACTGGCTCCATACCATCCTTCAACTCGCCGAAAACAGTGGAAACCAGATGATGAACCTGGGCAAATGTTTCCACAGACATTCCCTCTTTTACTTTTACCGAGCCGTATCTTGAGACCCGCCCAAGGTCGTTCCTTTCCAGATCAACAATCATTATATGTTCCGCCCTGTCCTTATCGCTCTGTTCCAGTTCTTTTTTAAGTCTTTCGTCCTCTTCGGGGGTTTTCCCCCTCGGTCTTGTCCCCTTGATCGGCCTTGTCTCCACCTCTTTCCCATCTATTTTGAGAAATCTTTCAGGGGAGGACGACAGTACAGCGGCCTTCCCAAAATCGAGATATGCTGAAAATGGGGCAGGCGATGCTTCCCTTAATCTAAGATACAGCTCGTAGGGAGACATATCAATCTCAGTTGAGAAACGCTGGGAGAGGTTGACCTGATATATATCCCCGGCTGCAATGTATTCCTTGGCCTTCTGGACGGCCTTTATGTAATCTTCTTTTGAGAAGCTGGATTTATAGTGGCCAGTGGCCGGTGGTCGGTGGTCAGTTAAGGTAGGGTGGGCTGTGCCCACCGTTTTTAAAGTCTCAATTATCTCATCTACTTTATTTTCAGTGATTGACATGACGTACCCCATCTTTTTATGGTGGTCAAATGAGATAACTGTATCATAAAAGGCCATGTGGCAGTCCGGGAATCCAAGGTCGTCAACAGTTCGTGAAGGGATATCTTCCAGCAGATGAAGCAGGTCATATGAGAAATAACCTACACCTCCCAGAAGGAAAGGGATATGATGATCAGATGTAATGCTAAAACGTTTCAGTTCCTCGATTATAAAATCAAATACATTCCCCTGATACCTGTAATTTCCGAAACAGGTCTCAACCTCCACAGTACTACCCTTTGAGCGGATGATCTTATACGGCGAAGCCCCAAGAAATGAGTATCTGCCAAGCCCCTTCAGGTCAAGGCTGGAGTCAAGAAAAAAGGGATAGGGCTGGTCTTTGACGAAGGCAAAGACATCTAAAGACTTTATGGGGAAAGGGATCTCTTTGATGACGGGTTTGATAATCACTAAAAACCTATTTTCTTTTTCTTTGGCTCCGGCGGAGTCATCAACTGGCGGATCGCGTCAAAGACTATCTTGAACTGAGCATCGTAGTTCTTTTCAAGTTCATCGAGCCTTTTTGCCAGGTCTTTATTTGACGCTATCATCTCTCGAAGTTTTACAAATGCCCGCATTATCAGGATGTTGACTTCGATGGCTTTTTCACTGTTGAGGACGCTGGAAAGCATTGCTACACCCTGCTCAGTAAAGGCGTAGGGAGTATAACGGCGACCACCCCATTGACTTGAGGTGCCAAAATGGAACCTCAAGTTATCCAATTCTTCTTTTGTGAGTTGAAACATGAAATCCGACGGGAAACGCTTTAAATTTCGCTTAACAGCTCTAACTAAATTTTTGGTTTCAACTCCATAAAGCTCTGCCAAGTCAGAATCCAGCATAACCTTCTGGCCTCTAAGGAGTAGGATAGAGCGTTCTATGCGTTCATTAAGAATTAATGTTGTCTTTGTCATTTAGTCTCCGGGCTGAATAATTGTTTTTTTGTGGTTCCGTTTTGCTGATTTATATCTTGTGGTCGCAATTTGCGACCACATCTTGAAGTCACAAATTGTGACTTCAAGATTATAACCTATTGATTTAACTGGTCAGAGTCTGTGACCACCACTTTTTTAAGGTCGCAAATTGCGACCTTAAACCTCTAAGATCACAAAGCGTGACCTTAAAGGACCCGATTCCCATTTTTGCCAGCTCGTGCTGGCATGAGGCATACGGTTTTATTGCCCTTCTGTAAAGAGTGTAGATGGAACACTTATATGCTTACTGTCTCTTAGCGTTTGGGGCCTCGTTCATACAATTCTACCCAATGTTTCAAGGCCGATGCCGTTCCGCTCTTTCCTTTTTCGCCATAAGTGACGATGCCTGAAAGTCGAAAATCATAGCCATCAACCGTCCACATCCAGCTGCCGCTACTTCCATAAAATTCTGGAATTTGAATCTCTATTCCCTCTTTTGTAAGTCCGGTCGTATGGAGATCAAATTCCACGTATCCATTTTCATACCTTAGCGCATATGTATAATACGGTAATGTCTTAGCCTCCACTAAGCGATTATTCCAGTCGCACTGTTTTTCCTCGGAAGGGAAGGAATATAACAATATTGTCGAATCAGAATCCAAGCATTCGCAGTTCTGATCAAAATTTGTTTCAGGGACAAATTTTTTCCCGAAGTCGCTCGGAAGTGCTTTCAACCTGGCGCAAGCAAGGTCTACCTCGTTTCCATCATCCCATATTTCCGCTATTCCGTGCCATGTAATACCACCTTGTTTACGCTGTATGGAGAGTCGCTTAATACGTTCTTCCACAGGAATCTTACTTATGATGTGCCAGTTCGTGGCAAGTAAATGCTCCCCGTTGATTTTCAACAATACCCCACATCCTAATGGACCGAGCACTTCATCAAAAATGACCACTGTGTGCTGCGAACCGAAGTCACTAAAGCTACCAAACAATTCATAAATCTTCTTCAGATCCCGATTTGGTTTTGTGTAATTATTCACTTATATCCTCCAACCCTCAGCCACCGGCATCTCGACCCACGTCCGCCTAAGAATAGAGTAGATCCAGTAGTCACTTCATATACCTCATCTCAGCCAAGCTCATATAATACACATATGCTGTGCGAGAAGGTCGCTTTGTAAAAGCCCTACAGAATAAAATCAAGATAATTGCTTCTGCTTATTACTTCAAACTCAGCATTATCATAATTCTTAAACCAATCCTTTGGAGCCTTCTCCTTCCTTTTATCCGACCATTTGAACTCATAACCGAAAAGCTTCCCTTCCCTCTCCTCAACGAGATAAATCTCCTGACCGTCGTATGTGCGCCAGAAATAGAAGGTCCCGTAGATATCCTGATAGGAGCACTTTTTTATTCTTTCCACCACAAGGAAGTTTTCCCACAGGATGCCCACATCGTTCCTGGCGTCAAGTGACAATTCCATAAATTGGGACATGATACTGAATTCCTTTAACTGGTGGTACAGCCATGTCCTTAACCGTCTAAAAGCTCCCCTCCTTAGTTAAGGAGGGGTTGGGGTGGTTGATTAGAAAAAAGCTTCTTTATCTCCCCTAAAACACCTTCTGGATTATCAAATACGTCTTTATTTTCAAAACGTATGACCCTGATATTGAGGCCTCTTAAATATTCCGTTCTTTCCGTATCGTATTCATATCCTGGTACTGTCAACTATTTTGTGTGAATTCTCTGAGTGCCGGTAAAACTGGCCTTATCTTCCCGATCCGATTAGATCTCCAGCTTAACTCCATTTTCAACGATGCAAATGCCAACAGTCTGTAGCAGGCATTCTCACCAGCAACTATCTCCATCGGTTTTGTTCTTCGCTTAAACTCCTTGTTCAGCCTTTCTATGATGTTTGTAGTTCTTAATGATATCCATTCTTCCTGCGGAAACTCAAAGAAAGTCAGGCACGACTCAATGGATTGTTCCAGGCACCTTACTGCTGAAGGTGTCTCTTTCTCCCACTTCTTCTGAAACTGTTCGTGGAAGGAAAGGGCTTTTTCTTTTGTACTGGCATAAAAGATTGATCTCAAATCATCAGCTACGGCCTGTTTCTGAGCTCTTGGGACCTTGGCCAGAACATTCCTGGCTACATGCACTTGGCATCTCTGGGTCTTTGCATTGGTAAACTCTTCCTTAAACACCTTTTCAAGGGCCGGAAGCCCGTCCATTATACCGAGAGTGACATTACTGTCTTCAAGTCGTCTTGCCTTCAGGTCTTTGAAGAATTCACGCCAGCTTGAGGCTGATTCCTTGTCTCCTGATTGCAGGCCCAATACGAGCCTGGTCCCGTCCTCCCTTACGCCTATGGCAACAAGAACTGGCACCTTTTCTATCTTTCTGCCACTGCGCATGGAGAAAATTACGCCATCAATAAAAAGGTATTTTATGACCTCCTTAGACAGATCACGTGTACGCCATTTCTCCACTGCCTCTGTCAATTCCCTGCTGGCTTTGCTTATTTCTTCATGGGAGAGTTTCCTCCCTATTAGCCGGTTGCTCAACAGGGAGAGGTTTCGGGTACTGATCCCTGTAAGGTACATCAAAGAGATGTCTTCTGCTATAGACGCTTCGTACCGCTGGCTTCTTGGTACTACCTCATTCTGAAACTCTCCATGCCTGTCCCGTGGCACCTTTAAGTCTACTTCCCCTATCCCTTTTATACAGAACTTGCGAAGGTAACTGCCGTTACGATGATTCCCATCTTTGCTTCCATGTTCATATCTATCTCGACCAAGAAAGTCTGCAAGCTCTGTATCCATAAGCTTAGACAGATATTTGCTTACTTCCTCCTGAACATTCAATCTTACAAGCTCAAAGAGTTTTGAAGGGGACTCCTCGATTGCCTTGAAAAACTCTGCTGCTTCTGATACCTTTAACTTGATTTGCATGGGTGTATCCTCCTGATTTGATTTTTGTCTGGAAACTCAAATCTTACAGGAGGTACACCCTTTTTTACAGCCCCAAAAATTCACACAATTTAGATTACACTACC
>JAENJC010000195.1 GCA_016844545.1 Deltaproteobacteria bacterium
AAAGTATAATGCCTGTATCTAACCCTTGTCAAGGTATCCGTGTCTGTATACAACTTAAAACAGTCATGAAATTCCCTTGACATATCAGGGAGCGTTACTGTATTTTAATATCTTCATATGCATTTAAAGTAGGTGCGACCGTATGGCATCAAATACCAGTGGCAGTGGGGGCCAGGGGAAATCTGAGAGGTTTCTACTGGCCTTTTTGTTTTGCCGCAATAGAACAGATAAAGGAGTTTAATTTGGCTACCGAAGTTGTCATCAAAACAGATTTTAAAGAGTTGGGGCCAGTCAGGCGTGGGAAGGTCAGAGATGTCTACGAGCTGGAAAACAGCCTCCTGATAGTATCCACCGACAGGATATCTGCCTTCGACATAATCCTCCCAAACGGGATACCTCAAAAAGGGTTTGTCCTGAACCAGCTTTCAAGGTTCTGGTTCGAAAGGACAGCAGATATCATACCAAACCACCTCATTACTACGGATGTAAACCAGTTCCCTGATATCTGCCGGCCTTACCGGGATACATTAGACGGAAGAAGCATGCTGGTCAGAAAAGCAAGGCCCCTTCCAGTAGAGTGCATAGTCAGGGGGTATATCTCAGGTTCTGGATGGAAGGAATACCAGAAAACTGGTACTGTTTCAGGGATATCCCTGCCAAAAGGACTCATGGAATCATCGAAGCTGGAACATCCACTGTTTACACCGTCCACCAAGGCAGAGATAGGTGAACATGACGAAAACATCACCTTTGACATTATGAAGGATATGATAGGCCCGGAACTGGCTGAAAGAGTGCGGGACATCAGCATAAAGGTGTATCAGAGGGCCTCAGAGATAGCTCTTTCAAAAGGGGTAATCATTGCTGACACTAAATTCGAGTTCGGAACGGACGAAGGAGGCAGGCTTATCCTGATAGACGAGGTCCTTACGCCCGACTCCTCACGCTTCTGGCCTTTGGAAAAGTATCAGCCAGGAAAGGGGCAGGAGTCTTATGACAAGCAGTTTGTAAGGGATTACCTGTTGTCAATAAATTGGGAGACCCTTCCTGCAATGCCTCCTCTACCGGAGGATGTGGTTAAAAAGACCTCTGATATATATATGAAGGCGTATAAGCTGTTTGCAAAATAAACTAAGGAGGGAGTCAAATGAAAATATTCACAAGTATTGCAATCCTGGTGATTGCAGCAACCGTTCTCACAGGATGCCCAAAGAAAGCGACTATAGTTAAGGAAGAGGCAAAGGCCCCTGTTGTCGATCTGAAGGCAGAAACAGAGGCTAAGGCTAAGGCAGAAGCCGAAGCAAAAGCAAAAATGGAGGCTGAAGCAGAAGCGAAGATAAAAGCAGAAGCAGAGGCGAAGGCAAAGGCCGAGGCGGAAGCAAAGACTGAACTCGCGGCAAAGGAAGCCGTCAGGCTCGAAGACATTCACTTCGACTTTGACATGTATGAAATCAAGGGAAACGATAAAGAGATATTAAGCGCCCTGGCCGAATTGCTATTAAAGAACAAAGATGCCAAATTGCTCTTAGAAGGTCATGCCGATGACAGGGGAAATAGCGCATACAACCTGGCCCTTGGAGAGAGGAGGGCACAAAGCGCCAAGGAGTATCTGGTGACTCTCGGGGTCAGCGCCGCAAGGATTTCCAACACAAGTTATGGACAGGAAAAACCTGTTTGCAGTGAGCCCAGCGAAGACTGCTGGTGGAAGAACAGAAGGGTCCATTTCGTGGTGCAGGAGAAGAAATGAGGAAGATAGTTATTTGCCTGGGAATGATTCTTGCCATTGTTACAGGATGTTCAACGGCCAGAGTAGAAAGCACTGGGAGAGACATAAAAGAAGAGCCTGCAAAGATGATTAAGGCCGGGATAACAACCAGGGAAGAGATCATCAGGGTATTTGGCGAACCTTCAAAGGTCTCAAAAACAGACGTATCAGAAGAGCTGGTCTATGAATCAAGAAAGGAAGAGACTCCAACCTATATTGGCGGGCTTGTAATAGATGAGGCAGGTAAAAACCTTACCCTTAAGCGCCTTGAGATATTGATCCAGAATGGAGTGGTTCAGTCTTATAAATTTGAGGCCAGATCGGAGTAGTTCAATTTAGACAATGCAGTGATGAAAACATGGAAGACAAGAGGAAGACGCAGGAAGCAGAGAGACTTAAGTCAGCGGTCATGGACCATATCGAACATGATATAGGCAGGGACCCTGCCTATGCAGGCACCTTTGATCATTATCTTGGCCTTTCCAACGCATTGAGGGGCAGACTTATGGAAAGATGGGTCAAGACCCAGCGTTCCTACTACAATAGGGATGTCAAAAGGGTTTATTACCTTTCCCTGGAATTCCTGATCGGCAGAACCCTCGGCAACACCATGGTAAACCTTGGGATTGAGAATGAGTGTACTAAGGCCATGGAGGGTCTGGGGCACAGGATGGAGTCCGTAAGAGAGGCGGAATGGGACGCAGGATTGGGAAATGGAGGGTTAGGCCGTCTTGCTGCCTGTTTCCTTGACTCCATGGCTACCCTGGGTATTCCCGCATATGGATACGGCATAAGATACGAATACGGGATATTTTCTCAGAGAGTGAAAGACGGTTATCAGGTGGAGTCTCCTGACAACTGGCTCAGGTACGGGACCCCCTGGGAGATAATCCGTCCGAACCACCTCTTTCCTGTCCAGTTTTATGGAAGGGTAAACCAGTATATCGACTCAAACGGTAATTTAAAAAACGAATGGGTCGGTACCGAGGACATCATGGCCATGGCCTGTGATACGCCAATTCCAGGATATAGAAACGACAATGTGATCAACATGAGACTCTGGGCAGCAAAGGCTTCAAGGGCCTTTGATCTGAACTTCTTCAACAGCGGCAACTATATCCAGGCGGTTGAGGAGAAAGAAAGAAGCGAGTGCATTTCAAAGGTACTCTACCCGGCAGATCATATAATGGAAGGGAGGCTGCTCAGGCTTAAGCAGCAGTATTTCTTCGTATCCGCAACCTTTCAGGACATCATGAGGAGGTATGAGAAAGATGGGGCTCCTTTTGACAACCTTCCCAACAAGGTAGCCGTCCAGTTGAACGACACCCATCCCGCCATTGCAATCCCTGAATTCATGAGGATACTTGTTGACCTTGAAGGATTACCGTGGGAAAAGGCATGGGATATATCTGTCAGGACATTTGCCTACACAAACCATACAGTCATGCCGGAGGCGCTTGAGAAGTGGCCTGTCTCAATGTTCGAGTACCTCCTTCCACGACACCTCCAGATAATATACGAGATAAACAGG
>JAENJC010000196.1 GCA_016844545.1 Deltaproteobacteria bacterium
CATATCAAATTCAATTATATTCAAACGGTTCCCCAAACCAGACTCATAACCTGATATTCCTTATAATTTAAACCATTAACTGACACTATTAGAACTGACACTATTAGAAATGGCAATTGAAACTCCGACATTTAGCAGGTATAATTCATCATATGAAAGAAGCAATGCTGTATGAAAAAATAGAAGGTGGAAAGGTCCACTGCTTCCTGTGCAGTCACCATTGCCACATTGTCGACGGCAAGAGGGGAATATGCGGGGTCAGGGAGAACAGGGATGGCACCCTTTATACCCTTGTTTATGACAAGGTGGTCTCAATGAACATAGACCCTATAGAGAAGAAGCCCCTTTTTCACTTCATGCCAGGCTCCAAATCCTTTTCCATAGCGAGTGTGGGATGCAACTTCCGCTGCCAGCACTGCCAGAACTATGGGATATCCCAGTATCCAAAGGAGCATAAAGATATCCCTGGAGACGCGGTGTCGCCTGAGGAGATTGTAGATTCAGCAATTAAGAGCGGTTGCAGGAGCATATCATATACATACACAGAGCCGACCATTTTCTTTGAGCTTGCCTACGAAACAGCAAAGATAGCCAGGGGAAAGGGGATAAAGAATGTCTTTGTATCAAACGGATTCACCTCCCCGGAGGCGACTAGGCTGATAGCGCCATTTCTGGACGGTAACAACATAGACCTGAAGGGTGATGACAACTTTTATAAAAAGGTCTGCGGTGCAAGGCTTCAACCTGTCCTTGATACAATAAAACTGATGAAGGAGCTTGGCGTATGGGTTGAGATTACGACCCTCATAATCCCGAATCACAACGACTCGGAGGAGTTCCTGAGATGGACTGCGGAATTTATTAAGGGTGTGGACACAGCAATGCCATGGCATGTCACCCAGTTCTATCCAACATATAAACTGACAGACCAGCCGAGAACGCCCCTAAAGACCTTGAGGAAGGCCAAAGAGATAGGTCTGGAGGTCGGGTTAAAATATGTATAGTTAATATTAATATAAAAGGTTCAAAGTGCTCCAAATGCGGCCAGAGGATAGAAGGGGTAGGGATGCCGGAATAAGATGAAGATCCTTCATGTACTTTCACAGTTACAGGTTACAGGGGCCGAGACATACGCCGTTTCCATAGCAGACATGCATGTTGATGAAGGACATGAGGTTTTCGTTGTCTCAGACACCCTTTTAACTCCAACCAGGGCAAGACATATCCCTCAGCCGATAGGGAACAGACGGTATCTGCAAAGGTTAAGGAATATCCGGTTCCTCAAGAAGTTCATAAAGGAGCATCAGATCGATGTTGTGCACGCCCATTCAAGGGCGGCAAGCTGGGTCAGCTATTTCGCCCTCCTTGGTACAAATATCCCCCTGATCTCAACCGTCCATGGCAGACAGCACCTCCACACCTCCACCAGCCTTTTTGATGTTTACGGAGACAGGGTGATTGCCGTTTGCAGCAACCTTCGATCCCACCTCGTTAACGAGGTGAAGATGAATGGTGAAAAGATAGCTGTCGTCCCAAACGGGTTTGATTTCTCAAGACTCAAGACCTGCGCTTCTCCACAGCACGACGGTAAAATATTATCTGTAATCGGAAGGACAACAGGGCCAAAGGGGGAAAGGACTACCGAACTCCTCCAGAATGTCTTCCCTTTCCTTCTCAGGACATTTCCAGAATTGGTCATAAATATCATAGGAGGCGACATTAAAAAGCTCCCTACTGTAGGGATATCTTCCATAGACAAGCTCAACAGGGAATTTGACAACAGGGTAAGGGTAATCGGCTTTGTCAGTAACCTTCCAGGCTGGATATGTAAATCCGATCTTGTAATAGGTTCAGGGAGGGTGGCCATAGAGTCGCTTTTCCTTGAGGTTCCAACCGTGGCACTTGGCGAGGGTTGCTGTCACGGCCTGGTAAATGATGCAAATTTCGATGAGGTATTATCCTCAAACTTCGGGGATATCCTCGCCGGCAGGGAAAGGGCTGACATTGACTTTGAAGGCCTAACAGGTCAACTGAAATTGTTTTTTGAAGGTAAGACAGGAAGGCCAGGCTTAAGGAGTCGTATCGGGCGGATATTTGACATCAGCATGGTTGCAAGAGACGTAATGGATATCTATCTATCTGCAAGGATGAAAAATTATCACCCAAAACATATACCTGTGCTGATGTACCATAAGATCCCTGATGCCCCCATCGAGACCAGACACAGGGTATTCATAACAAAGGAAAACTTTGAAAGGCACCTCTCCTACTTTAAAAAGAGAGGGTTTGAGTCAATAACATTCAAAGATTATTTAAGCTTCAGGAACGGTGAAACCCCTCTGAGCAGCTTCCCCAAAAGGCCTCTCATCCTGACATTCGATGACGGATATCTGGACAATTACACCAACCTCCTTCCTATGATGAAGAGGTACGGCTTCAGAGGGGTGATATTTTTGTTAGGCGACCCTTCGATAAGATACAACTTCTGGGATGCAGACAGCGGGGAACACAGAGACGAGTTGATGGATACGAAGCAGAAAAAGGAGTTCGTTGAAAGCGGCTGGGAGATAGGCGCCCACTCTATGACCCACGCAAACCTGACGACACTGGACGACAAAAAGGCATACTATGAGATAGCTCAAAGCAAGGCAAACCTTGAAAAAGATCTGGAAACAGAGATAATATCTTTCGCCTACCCCACCGGATATAGCGACGAGAGGATAAAAGGGCTTGTCAAAAAGGCAGGTATACGGTTCGGAGTTGCCACGGATTCAGGAGGGATGCACCTCGAAGACGACCTGCTCCAGATATTTCGGGTCAACATATTCCCTGACGACAATGCAGGGAATATGTATAAGAAGACCTCGAGCTGGTACAGAGGGCGTTACAAAAGGAAAAGAGGGAAATAAGATACCACCATGAGTGAACCATCCATTTTATCTGACAAGAAAAAGCCAAGAATATTATTTATTAATTCTGATGAACCTGATTACCTCCATGATCTAACTTACAGCGGCCTTATGAAAGTTCTTGGTGCGGAAGACGTTGTTGACTACCCATGGAACCCCCACTATCACATCAAGCATCGCACTTATCCTAGGAATCTTGGGTATACACCAAATTCTTTATTTAAATCTCTTGCATCCAAATTCTCTTCAAAAGAGTACGATGCCGTTATTGTCGCTTCGGCAAAGCCTGAATGCTTCGTTGAGTACCTCAAAGTCAGCAAAGACATCCCGTCATCAACACCAGTCATATTCATTGACGGAGGGGACTTCAGCTACATCGGCGGCGATCTTACAAGGCTTAAGGCGCCCCATCTATACAAAGAGGCCGTTTCAAAAAGGCCCTTTGATCTGATCTTTAAGCGGGAATACCTGGTCGATGGAGATTATCCAGCTAACGTCATTCCCTTTCCATTCAGCTTTAACTTCAACATCAAAGACATTCCCATCCCAAACAGTCTCAAGTACGATGTCTCCTTCTGGGCGGTGGAATCGGATCCTATCCGAACCGCTGCACTGACCCTGCTGGAGGACAAATTTGATTGTCGGGAAAACGGAACTGTCCACAACCAGGTCTTTAAGAAATATAAACGTAAAGGTCTGAGATACCTTGAGGAACTTAAATCGTGCAAGATCGTTTTAAACTTTAGAGGTGTTGGATGGGATACCCTTCGCTATTGGGAGGCACCAGCTATAGGGAGATTTATGATCAGCCAGAAACCTAAGATTGTGATCCCTGATAATTTTCGGGATGGGAAAGAGATCGTCTTCTGCAAAGACGACTTGTCAGACCTTATTGATTTGTGTGAGTTTTACCTGAAAAATGAAGAGCTACGGGAAACCATTGCCAGGAACGCCTTTGAACTGGCAAAAACCAGTCATTCGGATGTGGCAAGGGCCAAATATTTGTTAATGAAAATTCCTTAGACTTAAGAAACCGACTCAGAATTGAACATTTAATCCTGCGTTGTGTCCTATCTGCTGCATTTTGGTGAAGGGGGGTAGTCGGTTAGCTCCACCTCATGCTACATTTAATTATGCCCCCAGTCGTAGCCATAGGTTACATCATCTTCAGTAATCGGTTCAGTGACA
>JAENJC010000197.1 GCA_016844545.1 Deltaproteobacteria bacterium
GATGTTGTATTGACGGATATAATGATGCCGAATGTCTCGGGGATTCAACTCCTTGAAAAGATACATAATCTTGATAAGGAGATACCTGTGATCCTGATGACCGCATACCCGGAGCTGGATATGGCGATTGATGCAATAAAGAAAGGCGCCTTTGATTTTATTACCAAGCCTTACAAGTATGAACACCTTATCTCTGTGGTGGCAAAAGCGGTTAAGTATAACAGGGCTATCCAGATGGAAAAGAGCTACAAGCATCTACTTGAGGAGACCGTGAAGGAAAGGACCAAGGAATTGGCCGATGCCCTGATGATGGTCAAGGATATGAGCAGGGAGATAACCGAACGGCTTACCGCTGCAGCGGAATACAGGGACACTGATACAGGCGCCCACATATCAAGGATAGGGGCCTATTCAAACAGGATTGCAGAGGCGTTGGGCATGACCTCTGACTTTATTGAGGCGATAACCTTTGCAAGCTCCATGCATGATATCGGTAAGATAGGGATAAGCGACAGCATACTTTTGAAGCCCGGCCCCCTGACTGTCGAGGAGCTTGAGGTTATGAAGACCCATACGACAATAGGAGAAAAGATCCTCGTAGGTTCAACGTATCCGATGATCCAGTTTGCGGCCTCGATTGCCATGACTCATCATGAGCGGTGGGACGGCAAGGGATACCCCAGGGGGGTGAAGGGAGAGGAGATACCGATAGAAGGGAGGATTGTCATGCTTGTTGATCAGTACGATGCGCTTAGGAGCAAGAGGCCTTATAAAAAGGCATTTGACCATAAAGAGGTATTCAAAATAATAACGGAAGGAGACGGGAGGACTATGCCTGAACACTTCGATCCAAAGGTATTAGAGGCGTTTATTAAAGCAGCGCCGATCTGTGATGAGATATTTAATTCGCATGGGGATTGATGGATTTGTTAACCTGAAAAATACGATTGGACGCTGATGAGCGCAGAACCTCATGTGCATAAAGAAAAAGAAGGTTGACTCTTAAAGATAAAAATGTCCAGAGGCATTATCTGCGTTATCCTGATAAATCTTGAAAATCTGCGTTCAAAGGTTTTTAAATGTATTATTTGGGTTAATACTGCGTTGCACCTTGGACCCTTCCAACCGTTCCAAGCCCCTGTAGGTTGAATACAGCGAGGTATCTCTTTTCGTCAGGTCTTTCCGAATAGCTAAATTGGATACTCCAGCACTGCGGGTGATAGTCAATGGTATAGATGTTTTCCAGATACCGCCTTTCAAGAATGGAGTACCTGCTGTCGTATGAGAGGTTCAGCGAATTTGTTGTCTTTACAAATACAATCCCCCTCATATATTCTACGGAGTCCTTTGCAAAGCGGTATTCGAGAGAGAATGAATCACCCCTCGTGTCGCTGACCCCAAGAGAGTTATTCAGGGTCTTTAAATAGCCGTCATATGTGCCATAGGAGGCGTCTGAGACCAGAGTCAGATACTGGCTGGGCGTGACCCTTAACTGGCCGGCAACATCTGTAAATGGGCGACTTTCGTCGGTTGATGATAGGCTTGCCTTATTGATGTCATACCCCTGGCTTATCCTGAATAGAATAAACTCCCTTACCTGATAATCCTCCTCTGTGGTGTAAACCTTCCCGGCCAGGCGGTGGTTGAGCGAATATGTTATAAGGTTCTTTTTTGCTATCCTGTCTAAAGGGTCGAATTGGGGAAGGGAGTCCTGTATCACTTCAGGGGTGTACTCGTAGACTATTTCAGGTTCTACGGTATGCCGCATCTTTCTCAGGGACTCTCCACTCAGATTGTACGTTCTCAGGAATGCGGTTGATAAAGTGCCTTTAAGGTCATACATCTCCCTGCTGTTCCATCTATCTTCGCCGGCGAGGTGATACGCGGTCTCCCTCAGTCCAACCTCCGGCGTAAAGGTAAAATATCCTTTTGGACTAATATTCATCGAAAGGCGCGGGTTCATGTCTACTCGTTCACCTTTATCTCCGGTCTCTCTATAGAAGTTGACGGCGGATGAGCCTAACGAGAAATAGAAGGGGGATGTTCCTATAGGCTGTCTCAATCCTGTCAGTATTATCTCAGGGATTTTCTGAAGGGTGGTCTCCTGTTGCCCCCTCAGGTCTTCGAAGTATTTAAACTGGGTTAAGAGGGATAATTTCGACCAGTTCTTTGTAAAGGAGACATATGATTCGAGGTTGTCCTGGGAGCGCTCCTCTACCAGCACTCCGTATGTCCTATAGTAAAGGTTGTCGCTTATATAATTTATATTTGTCTTGTTGTAAAAGGTGGGGGTGAAGAACTGCTCATGTCTGTATTTCAGGGTCCATCTTTCATTTCCAGTATCCCTGTCATCCAGATATGTGCTGTTTATCTGCCCAGTTGTATCCTTGCTTAGGACGTATCTGTACTCCACCCCCTCTTCCACCCCTTTTTTGCTGAGGTAGTTCAGGGATATGGTTGCATCTGTGTTCTTTGATATAGCCCAGAAGAAGGAGTTGTCTATCTCAAATCCGTTCTTGTCGGAAAGGCTCACCCTGGGGATTAGCAAACCGGACTGCCTCTCCTTCTTTATGGGCATGATTATATACGGAAGGTAAAAGGCAGGGACACCCTTGATATAAAACACCGTATTCCAGGCGCTGGCATACTCCCACAGGGTTACATTGGCAGTTGTGGCTGAAAAGCTCCACGATGGGGATGGGCCATCGCAAGTTGTGAACCTTCCTCTTTTGACCCTGTAGTCCTCGTCCCCTACCTTCTCTATCTCGTCACCACTAAGGTAGAAGTTCCCTGTGCGCTGGAAGACCTTTCCATGCCTGATTACGCCTTTTTTGCTGTCCATATTTATCTCAAGGGACTCACCGGAAACTATATCCCCATCCTGAATAAGTGTCACCCTCCCTTCTGCCCGTGCATCCTTTGTTTCCTTGTTGTAGGTCGCCCTGTCGGAGGATAGCACCCTCGTCCCCTGCGTTATCTCCACGTTCCCTTCGGCTATATAGAGGCTTGTATCTGGGTCGAAGGCCAGGGTGTCGGCAGTGATGGTGACAGGTCCTTCCCCTGCCCCCATCTCAGTGATTCCCTCAGCACTGGAGTGAATCGTTGAAAAGACAAGAATGAAGGTAGATATCAGAAGAGTTAAGAGATTTTTATTCATCAATTTTCTATCCGGCAAGGTTAGTTGTAATGAGAGCAGTCTTCCAGACTTTGGATATAACACACAGACCGCAGTTTTTCAATAAATATGAGTCTCTGTGTCAGCGCCTCTTTCTAAGATGCGCCCT
>JAENJC010000198.1 GCA_016844545.1 Deltaproteobacteria bacterium
CCCGGGACTTGTTATCGGCCTTGAAGTAACAACTCTCTTCCCAGACCTTATACCACTTCTCCTCAACAATCTTCGGGTCGTAGATCTTTTCCAGTTCCATTTATCCTCGCAAGATCAAAGGTAACGGCAGAAATTAAAAAAGGTAAAGGTAAAGAAAGATCGATTTCTCCACCTCTACCTTATCCTAAACCCGCTTTTTATTGTTTCTTCTGCAGCCTCTTTATCTCTTCCTTAATCAGCATCTCTGCCAAGTCAGGGACAACCTCCCACACTATCTTCTCTATGACCTCTCTTGATACCTTACTCAGCGCCACCCTTAACTGGTCCTCGGTGAGGGCTGCGGAAATCGGTAGAGGCGGTGGTTCGGATGGAGGCGCCAATGGGACCTCCCTGCTCATGGCCTCGGGCTCAAAGGTCTGCTCGTACAAGGGTACGATCCCAGCCGCCTCTTCGACCAACTCTATATGCTCTTCTTCCAAGACCTCCTGGGCTTCGTCTATTTCAGCTTCCGCAACCTCTTCAGTACCAAAGACTAAATCCTCTCCAGTTGTTTCCTGAGGAGCGGCAAATTCCAAAGGCTCTTCATCGACTTCAAGGGGCACCTCCTCGACAGAGACGGCCTCCTCAAGAAGCGGAGCTTCCATAATCTCTTCTTTAACCTCTGCTTCTTCAAATGCAAACGACTCCCATAGCTCCTCTTCGCCTTTTGCAGCAACAGGGACAGCCTCTTCAAGCTCTCCCATATCCCAGACATCCGCACCAGAAACGGCTGCCTCAGGAGGCTGGACAGGAGATGGTTTTACCTCAGACGCCTTCCCATCCACTTCTTCCATCATGGTTCCCCAGAAATCTTCCTCCGCCGGAGGCTCCGAGGCCATTGGAACGACTGGAGCAACTGGCGGAATCGGAGCTGCTACAGGCTGTGTAAGGGCCATCGGTATAACAGGAACTGCCGGTGTTAGTGGTTGAGCCTTTGGAGGGACAGCAGCTGGCCTGACCACAGGAGGAACCGCTGTCGGCTGCGGCTGGGTTGTGGCTGACACGGCAGCTCTCCTCGCTATAAGGTCTTTTACCTTCTGGATCAATACCTGGGATTCAAAAGGCTTTATAATATAAGCGTCCGCCCCGACCTTTTTTGCCTCATCCTCGTCAAAAGGTTCGAAGGTTCCGGCCAGCAGAAGAACAGGGATATTCTTCAACTCAGGGTCATTCTTTATCTCCGCAGATACCTCATAACCGTTCTTCTGTGGCATAACCACGTCGGCAAGGATTATATCGGGCCTTAGCTCTCTGGCCTTTGCGAGAGCATCAACGCCATTATTCACTGCCGTTATCTTATAATCCTCACCGGCAAAGGTCAGTGCAATTACCTTCTGGATCGTTATACTGTCATCCGCCAGCAGTATCTGCTTTGGCATTGGTGTCCCTCCTCGCCTTCCCTATATTTTAAAATCCAAGAGAAAAAATTCAGTTCCGTTAAATTCGCCATTCCCCTGAATGTAAGGGTTTTCTCTTTCCTCTGGCGGAATATGTCTTAACATTAGCTGTTCTACGGGCATTATTCCATATATTCGATCTGAGGATATGCCAAAATCCTCCGAAAGCCCCCTTACAACCAACAACAGGTTCCCGCATCCATCGTTATTTCCATTCAACATCTTTAGCAGGTTAAAAACAGGGAGTATCCTGTCCCTGTAAAATATAACACCCTCAGCGGCCGGAGGCGCATTAGGAACAGAAATAACCGAATCTTTTTCAGCTATGCTGTCGACCCGGTCCAACTCCAGACCGAAGACCTTTTTGCCGCTCTCAAAGATTAATATCTGCTCGGTCTCGCGCTCCAACATTTCAGGATGCCCTCAGCTCAACTGCTTCATCGTCCTTCAGCACCGAAGCAGGTCCAAGAACAAGGTACAATGTATCGTTAAGCCTGTATATGGCCTTTATATAACTGTTCTCTTCGGTCCTGAGCATCTCCGGGAACCTGTAGACGGTTCCTGCTCCCTTTACAACCTCCAAGACCTTATCTACTATCAAGGCAACTGGATGAGAGTCTATCTCAACCACAAGAAGCTGTAAAAGGCCTGTCACAGGCGTTGGGATACCACATACGCGCCTTGCCATATCAACTACAGGGATAGCATTACCTCTGAAATCAAATTTATAACTGAATAAACCCTCTTCACATACGGATATCCTTTCAGCACTGATTTCGGCCACTTCCAGGAGGTCGCCCACCTCTATGGCAAATACGAATCCCTTGACAGAGAAGAGCATCCTGGATGACTCATCACCCATTACATCGCTCCGTCATTATTCCTGAAAAGACCGTAAGAGGGCATAATTAAAAGATTTTTTAACATATCAAGGGCACCTGTGTCAAGCCTTTTTTGCCATGAAAAACCTGTATTTCCCTATTTAATATCCTTGATCTTCTCTATAAACTCAAGAGATTTGAGCACCGATCCTGTATGGAACCTGATAAACCCCCGCAGAATCTCTCTACTTTCATCCCTGACCTCCCTGCTGAATACCAGCCGGGGGATCTTCAGGGGCTCTATCTTAATTGCCATCTCAAGGGTCTTAAGGGTGCCTATTGAAACCGGGATTGCTAATAAGCCTTTGACGCACCTATTGCAGAGGGCGCCACCTTTCTCAGGGCTAAAGCGCACCTTTGCGCCGCTGATGAAAGGGGTGTGGCAGATTACACAATCAGATAGGTGCGGCCTGAGACCCAGGTCATCCAGAAGCCTTACCTCAAAGACCCTCAACAGGTCTTCTGTTACGCCTCTGGCCTCCAGAATCCCCAGGAAATCGGTCAATAGCGTAAACAGTTCAGGGTGCCTTTCCCTTTCAGGGGCCAGCTTTTCCACAACCTCGATCATGTAACTGCCGTAGGCAATCTTGAAAAGGTCATCCCTTATCCCCTGGAAGGGGTTGATGAGGTCGCATGCCGAGACTCTTACAAGGGAGTCCTCCTTTTTTTCAAAGAAATGAAGCATTACGAGGGAAAAAGGCTCAAGGTTTATACCAAACCTCTTCTTGCTCCTCTTTGCGCCCTTGGCAATCCCTTTCAGCTTCCCGAAGGATGTAGTATAGAAGGTTATTATCTTATCTGATTCGCCGAAATCCATGGAATTAAGTACCACAGCTTCAGTGGTGTAAAGCGGCATGATGAATGATAATAGGCGACGTTCACTTGCAAATCAAGGGAAAAAGGAAGAGCAATGCTAAAGCCGCAGCCCCTAAAGACTGATCTTCTGATATGGTTTCGTTTCCAAGTATGGCGAATGACAGGGCCTCTTTGGCCGGCGAGGGGATGCCAAGGGTATCAATTAGAACTACTGTAGGGGCTGGTTTCAAACCAGCCCCTACAAAAAATTCCTTCAGATATCCAACCATAACAGGGTTCTTGCTCCCTCCCCCAGTAAGGACGATCTGGTCAACATTGTATTTTGGGAATACAAACCTCTTGTAGGCATCATAGATAGAACCGGCTGTAAATATAGTCAGCGTCGCAATGAGGTCTTCTGGTTTCCTTTTCTTTTTCCTCGAGGCCTCTACAAGCAACATAGCCATCTCCAGTCCAAACAACTCTCTTCCCGTAGACTTTGGTGGGCTCACCTTAAGGTATGGGTGGTTCATAAGTTCCTTTAACAGGGCCTCATCAACCTTCCCCTTTGATGCCATCCTGCCGTCTTTGTCAAAGGTCTCTTTCCCGCCGGTCAATGCCTTTACCGCCTCGTCTATGAGGGAATTCCCAGGCCCGGAGTCAAAGGCAGAGACATCTTCAAGCCTCTCAGTAACTACTGTTAGGTTGGCGATTCCGCCTATGTTCTGGACAACCGTAACCTTTTCTTTTTCATGGAAGAGGATGTAATCAGCAAGAGGAACAAGTGGAGCCCCATGCCCTCCTGCAGCCATATCCCTGCTCCTGAAATCAGAAACCGTGAGGATGCCTGTCCTTTCCGCAATTACCGAGGCCTCTCCAATCTGAAGGGTATCGTCTGGCCATGCGACGCAATTATGTCAATATCTTTAGGTTTAAGCCCTGCCTCTTTTATACACTTGAGGGCAGCATCTGCGAACGCCTCCCCCAGTTCAAAGTTAAGCCTGCATATATCTTCAGTGCTACCGTTGAATGCCTTCCCGATCCTTTTCTTAACCTCGGCATTATAAGAATATGTGTTGTGATAAAGAAGTTTAACTGCTTCAATTTTTTGCCGACCAC
>JAENJC010000199.1 GCA_016844545.1 Deltaproteobacteria bacterium
AAAGTCAATACCTTTGAGTGGTACAGGAAGAGGGTCTATCATATAGAGCCTGAGTATAACCCCGAAGACCGGGTAGGCGCATTCAGCAGGGCACTTGAATGGGTGGACAGGATACCGATTGGAATCATCTACAAGAACAACAGGCCTGTACTGGAAGAGATGTCGCCGGTAATTGCTGAGACGCCGCTTGTGAAACAAGGGTTTGATAAGTCTATATTGAAGAAAACGCTGAAGGAATTTTATTGAATTTGTAGAGGCGGTTCGCGAATACTCCATACGATTCAGTTATACCTACTATGAGTGGCTAAAGCTTCATATAAAAATGTTCATCCAACAGAACAAACTGTTTGATTTTGTCTACGCTCTTTGGAAGCTTTATCTCTCCCTTTTCCTTTGCCTTCTCTTTTCAAACCTTGAAAAAATATTCAATACGGGTATACTTCAAATATCAAAAGACTGGCAGACTGGCCTTTACCGTTTCACGGAGTATAAATGTTAGAGGGTTTCTTCAATCCAGGATCAGTGGCTGTTGTGGGTGCATCGAGAGAGGAGGGGAAGACCGGCTATTCCATTATTTCAAATGTGGTAAAATACGGCTTCCAGGGGAAGATTTATCCAGTTAACCCCAAGGCCTCTGAGATAATGGGGCTTAAGTCCTACCCTGATCTATTAAGCATCGAAGGTGCAGTAGATCTTGCCATAATAGTTATTCCGCCTAAGTTTATCCTGAATACAATCGATGAATGCGCCAAAAAGGGAATTAAGTCTGTCATCATAATATCTGCCGGTTTTAAAGAGACCGGGGGTGAGGGGAGGAAACTGGAATCCAATGTGGTGGAAAAGGCCAGGGGTTACGGGATAAGGCTCCTCGGCCCTAACTGCCTGGGACTCATTGATACCAACTCCAGCCTCAACGCATCGTTTGCGGCAGGTATGCCCCCTAAAGGGAACATCGCCTTCTTCTCACAGTCAGGAGCGCTCTGCACCGCCATTTTAGACTGGGCTGTTGGAAACAAAGTGGGCTTTTCCAAGTTCGTATCTCTCGGCAACAAGGCAGACCTCTCTGAACTGGAACTGATCCAGACCCTGGCCGACGACCCTGAGACATCAGTTATCCTCGGATATCTGGAAGGTGTTGAGAAGGGACCGGAGTTCATGGATGTTGCAAGGAAGGCTGCCAGGAAAAAACCTCTGATTATAGTCAAGGCAGGCGGAACCGCCGCAGGGGCCAGGGCGGCCTCATCACATACGGGCACACTGGCAGGCGCAGACAAGGCCTTCCAGGCCGCCTTTGACCAGTCTGGCATCATCAGGGCCATGAGCATCGAGGACCTCTTTGACTATGCCCTCTCCTTTGCAGGCCAGCCCCTCCCTTCAGACTCAAGGCTTGCCATAATAACCAATGCAGGGGGCCCAGGGATAATCGCTGCCGACGCATGCGAGAGGTTCAAGGTCGAACTGGCGGAGCTGACCGGCGACACCATAAATAAATTAAGGGAGTCCCTTCCGCCCGTGGCGGGGTTCTTCAACCCGGTGGACGTGATAGGGGATGCCAGGGCCGACAGGTACGATGCAGCAGTAAATACGGTTCTGGCTGATCCAAATGTCAACGGCGCACTTGTCATCCTGACTCCCCAGGCCATGACAGAGGCAGATAAGACAGCAGAGATCGTAGTAAGAGCATCCAAAACCGGGAAGCCGGTCATTGCCTCGTTTATGGGGGAGGCCAGCATAAGAACAGCAAATGAGACCTTGAGAAACGGCGGGGTGCCGAACTACCCTTATCCAGAGAGAGGGGTCAAGGCGTTTGCAACTATGGTGAGATACGCAAGATGGCTGAAGGAGCCGGAACCGCTTATAGCCGCCTTTGATGTAAACAGGGATAAGGTCAGGGAGATTTTTGCCTCGATGAAAACGGAGGGGCGTCTGGAACTTGGAGAAAAGGAGGCGCGGGAAGTCATAAAGGCCTACGGCTTCAGAATTCCAAAGGCTATGCTTGCCAGGACATCCGAAGAGTCCGCCATTGTCGCCAAGGGGATAGGATTCCCTGTTGTTATGAAGATCGCATCCCCGGATATCCTTCATAAAACAGAGGTTGGAGGGGTCAGGGTTGGGCTTGCATCCGAAGAAGAGGTAGAAAGGGCGTTCCTGGAAATCACATCAAATGCCTCAAGGTTGATGCCCAAGGCCCTTATATGGGGAGTGTCTATCCAGGAGATGGTGAAGAAGGGGAAGGAGGTAATAGTCGGGATGAGCAAGGACCACAGCTTCGGTCCACTCCTGATGTTCGGCCTTGGAGGAATCTATGTGGAGGTCCTGAAGGATGTCTCTTTCAGGGTTGCCCCTGCTGGAAAGACAGATATAGAAAGGATGATCTCGGAAATCAGATCTTACCCTCTCCTTAAAGGAGTTAGAGGAGAGCCCCCGGCTGATACGGATGCCCTGGTTGAGGCCATTCAGAGACTTTCCCAGCTCGTGAACGATTTCCCGGAGATAATAGAGATGGATATAAACCCCCTTGTAGTCCTTCCAAAAGGGGAGGGGGTCATTGCAATAGACGCCAGGATGACGCTGGAATAAGGAGGTTTAAATGAAGACCCTGTACATAGGCTCAATCAACGAATTTTCAGGCAAAGGGATGATTGCCATGGTGCTGGCCATGAGGCTAAAGGCCGAAGGGTACAAGGTTGGCTACATGAAGCCCCTCGGCAAGTGTACCTCTTCATGCGATGGTATACCGGAGGATGATGACGCCGTGCTGATGAAGGAGGTGCTGGGTCTTGATGACGCGCTGGATGAGCTCTGTCCTGTTACGATGACCCAGGATATATTTATTAAGGCGCTTCGTGGCGCTGATTTAAAGCTTGCAGAGAAGGTCGATGCCGCCTTCAGAAAGGTCTCTCAGGGGAAGGACGTAATGCTGGTAGAGGGGACCAATACACTTTATGACGGCACCTATCTGGACCTGGCCCCTGTAAAAATAATGAAACTGCTGGATGCGAAGGCCCTTGTTATTAACCGTTATGAGAATGAGGTCTGTACGGATTGTATCCTTACCGCCGGCAACGTCCTCAGGGACAGGATGATAGGAACAGTCATTAATCATGTGCCGGCAAAGGCGGCAGCCCATGTCAACGACCTGCTGATTCCGTTTTTTAAGTCAAAAGGGATAGATGTGATGGCCTCAATACCGATGGACCCTTTTCTCGGCGCGGTGAGTGTGAAGGCGCTCCTCGACGCATTGAACGCCAGGCTCCT
>JAENJC010000200.1 GCA_016844545.1 Deltaproteobacteria bacterium
CTATATACTTCCTGATAATAAAAGCATCCCGGGAGACAGCAGTGGATCAAAAGCCGAAAATCTCACCCCTCTGGTTTATGTTGATGTTCTTCTTTCTTTTCTTGGCCATGCAGATATATCTTGCCCCAAAGGTTAATGAGATAACCTACAGTGAGTTCAGGGACGCACTGACAAGCGGCAGGGTGGAAGAGGTCTCGATATCTGGCAGCACTATAAAGGGGTTGATTAAGTCCGATACACCAAGTGGGGAGAAAAAGCCTTTTGTGACGCTGAGGGTTGAGGATAAAGACCTCGTCGGTGAACTTTCCGCTAAAGGTGTCAAATACAAGGGGGAAGTAGAGACTACTTGGCTGAGGGATTTATTGATCTTCTGGATATTCCCTATCCTGCTTATGTTTGGACTTTGGAGCTTCATCGCCAAAAGGATCGGCGGCGGTATGGGTGGCATAATGTCGATCGGGAAGAGCAGGGCAAAGCTTTATGTGGATAGATGAGGCAAAGGAAGAGCTTCACGAGATAATAGAGTTCCTGATGACCCCTGAGAAGTTCCAGAGGCTTGGAGGTAGGATACCCAAGGGTGTCCTTCTTGTCGGGGCTCCTGGCACTGGTAAGACCCTTTTGGCAAAGGCTGTTGCTGGGGAGGCCAAGGTCTCATTCCTTACCATTTCGGGGGCGGATTTTGTGGAGATGTTTGTAGGCGTTGGGGCTGCAAGAGTGAGGGACCTCTTCGCCCAGGCCCAGGAAAAGGCGCCATGCATTATTTTTATAGATGAACTGGATGCTGTCGGAAGGGCGAGGGGGATGGGAGTCTTCGGTGGCGATCAGGAGAGGGACCAGACCCTTAACCAACTCCTGGCCGAGATGGACGGATTTGACACAAGGAAAGGGGTTATAATAATGGCTGCAACCAATCGGCCTGAGGTTCTTGATCCGGCCCTTTTAAGGCCTGGGAGGTTTGACAGGCAGATTGTAGTTGACAGGCCTGATCTGAAGGGGAGGGAGGATATCTTAAAAATCCACTCAAAGAATGTTAAGCTTGGAGCTGATGTGGATCTAAAGGTCCTTGCAGCCAGGACTCCGGGTTTTGTAGGGGCAGACCTTGCCAATGTGGTAAATGAGGCGGCCCTTCTTTCCGCTAGAAGGGACAAGGAGTTTGTCTCTATGGCCGAGTTTGAAGAGGCCATAGACAGGGTGATAGGCGGACTTGAAAAGAAGAAGAGGGTCATGAACAAAAAGGAAAAGGAGATTACGGCCTTCCACGAGTCAGGGCATGCGTTGGTTGCTGAGTTCCTCCCCAATGCCGACAAGGTGCATAAGATATCGATAATTCCAAGAGGGGTTGCTGCCCTTGGTTATACATTACAGCTTCCGACTGAAGACAGTCAGAACTCCTTGACAGGCTGGCTGTGCTTCTTGGAGGGCGCGTTGCAGAAGAGATCGTTTTCAATGAAGTCTCAACAGGGGCGCAGAACGACCTCCAGAGATCAACGGAGATCGCGAGGAGCATGGTGAAAGAGTTCGGCATGAGTAAAAAGTTGGGGCTTGTCACATTTGAGAAGGAAAGGAGACCTCTTTTCCTTGATGTGCAGGGAGCATCCTCAAAGGAATACAGCGAGGAAACGGCAAGAGAGATAGATGGAGAGATAAAAACGATTGTTGATGATACATACGGAAAGGTGAAAGGGATACTGATCGAACACAAGGATACCCTTGAGAGACTTGCCAAAAGGCTCCTGGAGAAAGAAGTAGTGGACAAGGAAGAGTTGAGGGAGATAGTTTATGGGAAAGCAAAGGGTGATACTCCCTAAACGACCGTTATTAAACCTTTACATTAAGCACCGGAAGCCCCAGCCTCTGCCTCTTGTTTTCTCCTTTGAATATCTCGGTCTTTCTCATGGCAACATCACCTCTCTCGCCTTCATGCTGGGACTGAAGCTTTGCAGGAAGGCTTGAAGCGTGCTGAATGGTGTGTTTTCCAAACCTCTCGGACAGCTCATCAACTGCCCCGTAAATTCTGGCCATCCTCTCTATCCTTGTGACGTCATCGAATAGGGTATACTGGACACTCTTCTCCGGCATGAGGCCTGCCAGGACAACCCCTGTCGACCGATAGAGGGTATTTGGCTTATATACCTTCATGAATCCATTTTTCAGGGATTCTATAAGTTCCGCAGGGTAAGCTGTGGGGCGGCTCACCTTAAGTTCCACGCCGGTATCCCTGAAGTCCTGCTGTCTTAGAAATACGATAAGCCTTGTGGCGGCAAGATCATAGCGCCTCGCCTTTATGCATGCGTTCTCAAGGTTCTTTGAAATCTGGGCGAATATAAACGTCTCGTCATCAGAAGGAGGGGTAAAGGTCCTTGTCTTACTTATGGACTGGTAATCCCTCTTTGTCTCCGTTGAAACCGGATAGACGCTCCATCCGTTTAGCTCGTGCCATATCTCCTGATAAGGCTTTGAGAGGTGCGTCTTTATAAAAAGTTCATCCTTTCTGACGAACTCCAGCGCTGTTTTTATCCCGAACTTTCCAAGGAACTCGGATGTGTTTGCCCCTATCCCCCAGACCTTTCCAATAGGAAGTTTTTCGAGATAGTTGTGTATCTCCCTCCCAGGTATAACTGTAAGACCTTTCGGCTTTTTGTGCTTAGACCCTATCTTTGCCAATACCTTTGAAACGCTCACCCCAATGGATACGGTAATCCCCAGCTCCCTCTCAACGGCCTCCTGAATCTTCTTTGCTATCTCCCCGTATGAGCCATGAAACGTCCTCCTTAGGCCTGTCAGGTCCACAAACGCCTCGTCTATGGAATACTCCTCTACGTCCGGTGAAAAACGCCTCAGTATCTCGAACATCCTGACCGAGAAGAGGGAGTAGGTCTCATAGTCAGAGGGGAGTATCACAGCATCCGGACAGACCTTCTTCACCTCAAAGAGCCTCATCCCCCGCTCCACCCCCCTACCCTTCGCCTCATAACTGGCGGCAGAGACGATCCCGCGCTCCTTACCTGTGATGACGGGTTTACCCTTCAGTTCAGGGTGTATCGCCTGTTCACACGATGTAAAGAATGCATCTGCGTCTATATGCAGGATGGCACGGGGCCAGGAGTGGATGGTTAGGGGTTGGGTGGTCATAATGGTTTACGGGGGTTATATTGTTTTGTAGGGGCACGGTCTCCGTACCCGTTAACTTGGTTTATTTTTTTACATTCGTCAAACTATTGATACTTCCTCACCACCGCCGTTACCACCCCTGCAATCTTAAGCTCGTTCTTAGGCCTTATAGGCTTGTATTTGGGGTTTGCAGGGATCAGGGCCACACTGTCTCCCCTCTTTCTAAGATACTTCATGGTCCACTGACCATCCACCTCTGCGATTACAATATCACCGCTCTTTGGGGCCTGCCCTCTGTCAACTATGACCATGTCCCCCGGCAGTATCCCTGCATCCATCATGGAGTCGCCGGAGACCTTCAAAAGGAAAGTGGCCTGCCGGTTCTGAATAAGCATGTCGTCAAGCGATATGTTGTCTGCCAGCTCCTCTTCTGCAGGGCCTGGGAAGCCGGCCTCCACAGTGCCCAGGATCTTTACAGGATACGCGATGGAACCTGGTATAAGTCTTCCGGTCTTGTCCCTTTCAAGTACATTTATCTTCTCAAGCCTTAAAACAAGCTTCGATACGGCATTCTTAGACCTGAGCCCCAGGATCTCCCCTATCTCTGAGAAGCTCGGCATCCTGCCGTTCTGGTGATAAAAGGCGGATATATTTTCGATCCTGGCCCTTAGGTTGTCTTCTTGCAGCTCCATTGTCATAAGACAAATTATAGGTGAACGGTTGTTCACTGTCAATGTATTAATTGCGATGCAACTTTTTTGAGGTTCAAATCCCTTTTGTATTCCTATAAAAATATGTATAATCAAGGTCGGAATGAGGGATATTCAGAAAGAGCTTAAGGAAGTCGTTTCTTCGCTTAAAGGGCACCTGCTTTATCAAAGGGATGTCCTTCTGGCGGAGGGGGTTCCTGTAAATCAGTTGCCAGGGGCCAGTGGTCAGGGGTCAGTTGCTGTTGAACATACTAAACTTAATAGTGAACAAAAGATTCGCTCTCGCTCCCCCATGCCGACCACCGACAACCGACCACCGACCACTGATGTTAGTTCAGTTGGAAAGGGCCATAAAGAACTACTTGAAGAGCTAAGAACAGAGATCGGTGACTGCCAGAGATGTAAACTCGGCAAGACAAGGACAAAGCTCGTCTTTGGTGTTGGTAACCCGGATGCAAAGATCGTATTTGTCGGTGAAGGGCCGGGAAAGGATGAGGACATTCAAGGTGAACCCTTTGTGGGCCGGGCAGGGCAGCTCCTTACAGATATTATCACAAAAGGGATGAAGATGAAGAGGGAGGACGTCTACATCTGCAATGTAGTTAAGTGCAGGCCTCCTGAAAACAGGAACCCTGAACCGGATGAGGTAGATGCCTGCGAAGGGTTTTTGATTAAGCAGTTGGAGATT
>JAENJC010000201.1 GCA_016844545.1 Deltaproteobacteria bacterium
CTGTCGAAGGAGAGGGTGACGTCTACATCCCGCCGAGGAACCTCAGAGAGGTGATGCACGGCGACAAGGTGTTGGTGAGGGTGGAGCGGATCAAAAAAGACGGAAAGAAAGAGGGAAAGATAGTACGGATACTGGAAAGAGGCCTGACAACGGTTGTCGGGCGGTTTGAGGCTGAGAAGAATCATGGCTATGTGATACCAACGGAGCAGAAGATACTGCGGGACATTTTTATTCCAAAGGGGCAGACTGGGAATGCAAAGGATGGCCAGATAGTGGTGGTCGAGATAATCAACTATCCTACTGCCCACAGAAGCCCTGATGGGAAGATCGCGGAGATAGTCGGCTTTCCTGATGACCCGAATGTAGAGGTCATGACCATAGTGAGGAAATACGGCATCCCCTATGAATTTCCGGAGGATGTCCTTATTGAGGCGAGGAGGGTTTCTCAGATAGTTGACAAGGAAGAGATAAAGAACAGGATCGATCTCAGGGGGATGAACACTGTTACCATAGATGGAGAAAGGGCCAAGGATTTTGACGATGCAGTCGCTGTAAAGAAGGAGAAGAACGGGAACATAAGGCTCTGGGTCTCCATTGCAGACGTATCCTACTATGTTAAGGAAGGGAGCCCCCTAGACAGGGAGGCATATATCAGAAGCACCAGCACATATTTCCCTGACAGGGCGATCCCTATGCTTCCAGAGGAACTCAGCAACGGCATATGTTCTCTGAACCCAAAGGTCGACAGGCTTACAATGACCGCTGAGATGCTGATAGATAAAGAGGGGAGGGTGGTTGACTGTTCGTTCTATAACTCCATCATCAACAGTGTTGAGAGGTTGACGTATACCATAGTAAGGCAGGTGCTGGTAGATAAGGACAAGGAGCTTATAACGAGATACAAGCAGATCCACAAAGACCTCCAGGTCATGGAGGAGCTTTGTCTGCGGCTTAAGGAAAAGAGGGCGAAGAGGGGGAGCATAGATTTTGACCTCCCTGAGCCCCAGATAATACTGGACATAGAGGGTAAGACCGAGGATATCGTCATGGCGGAGAGGAACCTGGCCCATCAGATCATAGAGGAGTTCATGCTTGCCGCCAACGAGGCTGTGGCGTCCCATATAACAGCAATGAAACTGCCATTTATCTACAGGGTACACGAGGAGCCGGACGAGGACGAGGTGATGGAGTTCAGCGAGTTTGTCCACAACTTCGGATTCACCCTGAAGTTCGGGAAGGGGAAGGGTGTGTCGCCGATGATATACCAGAAGCTCCTGGAGGATGTGACGGGACAGCCTGAGGAAAAACTGATAAATACCGTCATGCTCCGCTCTATGAAGCAGGCAAGGTACTCGGCGGAGAACATAGGCCACTTCGGACTGGCTGCCGAGTTTTATACCCATTTTACATCTCCTATAAGGCGTTATCCTGACCTGATTGTACATAGGATATTAAAAGAAAGTCAGCGGGCGGCAGATAAAAAAACTGATTTCCGCACTTACTATTGGGAGTCCCACCTGCCTGAGATGTCTGACCACACCTCCAAGAGGGAGAGGGTTTCCATGGAGGCGGAGAGGGAGATCATTGACCTTAAAAAGGTCCAGTTCATGCAGGGAAGGGTAGGGGAAGAGTTTGAAGGGATCATCAGCGGGGTGACATCGTTCGGATTCTTTGTGGAGCTTATAGTCTATTTTGTGGAAGGGCTGGTGCATATGTCAACCCTGAGGGACGACTATTACCACTTCATGGAGAAGGAGCACCTCCTTCGGGGCGAATCCAAAAAGCGCACCTTCAGGATAGGGGATAAGGTGAAGGTCAGGATAGAGAACGTAAGTCTGGAAAAGAGACAGATAGACCTCTCGCTGGCTGAAGAGGCCGTTTCGGTCAAAAAAGGTGCGAGGAAGAAAAGATAGATAACGTCCTTCTTTAAACCTTTACAGGCAGGTCGCCCTTTTGGTATAGTACAAAGTGATTAATAGGGTTAAGGGATAATATGTCGAAAGGTTAATAGGTCGAAAGATGAAAACACCTGTTATCCTGTTGACCCTTTAACCCTGTTTTGTTGTATGGAGGAGTCTATGAAAGATCTTCAGGAATTGACTGTGGAACCGAAGATTGCATATTTCTCAATGGAGATAGGCTTCAGGAACGATATCCCTACCTACAGCGGCGGTTTGGGTGTTCTGGCTGGTGATACCATAAAATCCGCGGCAGACCTGAAACTTCCAATGGTTGCGGTAACCCTGATATACAAGAAAGGGTACTTCATGCAGGAGATAGATTCCAGAGGCAAACAGATAGAGTACCCTGTGGTATGGAACCCGGCTGATCACATGGTGCTTCTTCCCCAGAGGATAAGGGTGCGCATTGAAGGGAGGGACGTAAGTGTCCAGATATGGCAGTATGACATATGCAGTCTGACCGGCGGTTGTGTCCCTATCTTTTTCCTTGATACTGATGTCCCGGAGAATACCCAGCAGGACAGGGAGCTTACAGATTCGCTTTACGGCGGTGATGAGCGCTACAGGCTGAAGCAGGAGCTGCTGCTCGGGGTTGGCGGGGTGCGGATGCTAAAGGCCCTCGGCTTCCATATTAAAAAATACCACATGAACGAGGGACATGCGAGCCTCCTGACCATTGAACTCCTGACTCGTTATAAAAAGGATATTGAGACCGTATGGGATGAACGGGCCATATGGGACACCGAGAAGGTAAAGGATATCTGTGTCTTCACCACCCATACCCCTGTCGAGGCCGGGCATGACAAGTTTTCCTACGACCTGGTCAGGGAGGTCATTGGAGAGGTGATCCCTTTCGATGTGCTGAAGGAACTGGCAGGGCCGGATAAGTTGAACATGACACTTCTTGCTATGAACCTCAGCAAGTATATAAATGGGGTGGCAAAGAAGCATGGTGAGGTATCAAAAAACCTCTTCCCTGGTTATGTGATACATGCCATAACCAACGGCGTTCACTCCTTCACATGGACATGCGAGAGCATGGCAAGGCTTTACGACAAGTACCTCCCGGGCTGGGCCAACGAGCCTGAGCTTTTCGTGAGGATTGGTAAGATCCCTGATGAAGAGATATGGGCCGCCCACATGGGGGCCAAAAAGAAGCTCATAGATTATGTCAATGAAAAGACCGGGGCAGGAATGGACTGCGATACGCTGACCATAGGGTTCGCCAGAAGGGCAACGTCATACAAGAGGGCAAGCCTCCTTTTCAGGGACAT
>JAENJC010000202.1 GCA_016844545.1 Deltaproteobacteria bacterium
CAACGGGCCCTGCGCCTGTCTGGAAGAATCTCTTCAAACCTTCGTGGGCCTTTTCAATGTATTTTTCAGGGACGATGAGGTCATGCATATCCCTTCCAGTCACTTCATCTGCCGGGTATCCAAATATCTCCTCCGCCTTCCGGTTCCAGAAGTTTATCATGCCAGGCGCCTCCAGACCGATAATGGCATCGCCTGCGGTTGTTGTAATGGTGCGGAACCGCTCCTCGCTCTCTTTAAGGGCCTCCTCGGCCTTCTTTCGCTCGGTGATGACGTCAAATACTGCAACAAAGTGTTCTTTGTGCGGGCTGTATACAGATATCCAGAACCACATTCGCAAGGCTTCCACATACATTTCGAAGCGCTCGGGCTTGCCGGACATGGCTACTCTGCCGTATATCTCGAGCAACCAAGGGTCGGCCTCTCTGATGCCAGGGATAACCTCGGTGACCTTTTTGCCGACAACACCCTTCAATCCTGTCAATTTCTCAAAAGCATCGTTAACGCTAAGGTAGATGAAGTCCTGGGGCTGACCACGTTCAAAAAGCATCCGACAATAAGCAAAACCGTTCAGCATATGATCGAACAGAGAGCGATACATCTCTTCGCTCGCACACAGCGCATCCTCTGCCTTTTTGCGCTCAATCTCTGTTCCTACCCTGGCGGCAATGATTTCAAACACGTCCTTTACCATCGGTGGCGGAACGAATTTGTGCCGGGATATGGCGCAGAGTATGCCGTTGATATTGCCGTTTTTGTCCCGTACAGGTATGCCGACATAGGCTTCCGCGCGTATCTCCACCAGGTCATTGTCCGCTGGAAACAACTGAATGACCCCTTCATGGTATTCGCAGTAACCCTTCTGTGTGGCGCTTTCGCATGGGGTGCCGGCCAGGGCGTATTCGTAGTGCTCCACCGCTTTGCCATCAACTTGCATGGCCAGGGCACGCACCATGCCTCCATCCACCAACTCGCCGAAAGCCATGTGCACAAGCTGCTGACCGTTTCATGGAAAAACGCCGCTCCAATGTTTGCCACTGCGGTTCCAACGAGGGTGCGGAACGCTGCCTCTGTCTGCTTTTGTTCCGTAATATCCATTCCAAAGCTTATAGTGCCGCTCACCTTACCGTCTTTGAGTATCGGAGATACATTCACAGATAAGATTATTATGCCTCCATCCCTTTTCTTGACCCGGACTTCATAATGGGCTTTTTCGCCTTTTACAACCTTATTGTGAATATCAACGACCATTGGCAGATCATCTTCCAGAATAAGGGATTCAAATGTTTTTCCTAACCATTCTTCATGGGAGTAACCGCTGGTATCTTCTGCCTGCTTATTGATGAAAGTAAGCCTTCCGTCCGGCGTCAAAGCCCAGATCCAGTCATTGGAATTCTCAATCATCATCCGGTATTTTTCTTCCGACTCCCTGAGCTCCTTCGTCTTCTCCTCCACCATCCCCTGGAGGTTTGAATATAAGGAGTCTAATTGGGCCGCCATCTCGTTCATGGCATTTGACAACTGCTCAATCTCATCCCCTGTCTTTATGTCAAGCCTTGTCTTGAAATCTCCCCCAGCTATGACGTCTGCACCGTTATGGATCTTCTCAATCGGTCTGCTAAATCGGCTTGAATAGAAAAACGCAAAGAAAATGCCGAAAGCTGTGAACACAAAAGTGCCTGAAATCATGATTATCCAGGAATGCATCCACACCTTGTCCGCTGTATTCGCAGCCTTTTGGAATTCCTCTATGTGCATCTCCCGCAAATCTTTAAGTTTTTTTATGGCAGGATACGCCCATTTGTAGTCCATCTCCTCCATAAGCATAGCAGCATCCCTGTTCCCTGCCGGATTGCTTATAGCAAATATCTTAAGGGATATCTCTTTTATACCCTGCCATGCAATATTAGTATCGTCCAGTATCTTCCCCTCTTCTACCGCATCATGTATTATCCCTTTTGCCTCCTTCATCCTTTTTTCCACTTCGTCCGAAACCTTATAAAAATCGTCAATATATTTCTTATCACCTGTGATGATATAGTCATTCCCGGGCATCAATGCCTCTTCCATAGTGAGGATGAGGTTAGTAATGACAGCCCTTTCTTCAGCGATGCTCTGAACCTTATCCACGGATTTGTGGATAGTATCTGCACTGTAAAACACAAGGATGGCGCCGATCACAATGAATGGAACGATAAATGCAAAGAACGCACTGAGAAGTTTTGTACGGATTTTGAAAGGCATAAGACCTCCGTTTGTTATCCCTTGACTTGCTGCCACGATTGTTTTATAAATATTCTATGCAACTTACACATGAAATAAAAACCTCCCTGAAGCGTGAATATAACCTGTATTCAAGCGCCATGGCTTTTTATAAAAAGGCCGTTAAAGAATTCGAACAAAAATATCATCTTACCACCCCTTCATTCCTGAAAAAGTTTGAATCCGGCCGGATGGGTGATGAGGCGGATTTCTTTGACTGGTATGCCTTTGCAAAACTTCTCGCTGAGTGGCAGGAAACACGCGCTGCCATTCAGACGGCGATACGGTGATTGAAAGGTTCGTAGAAGAAATAGATAAAGCAATTGCATCCTCTCCCATCGTCTTATCCTCAAATATCCAGAAACACTTTGGACCTCGAAATACTGTATACCTGAAAGGGAATCTCATATTTATCGATTCTTCAGTCCTTGAGATCGCCATATTTGCCGCTAAATTTCGCAATACCCCGGTCATCAATAAATACCGCCTGCACTATATGAATTCAAACAAAGAGATGATTTTCCGATATGACAATGCCTCACATCATCCAGAAGTCAGCTCATTTCCACACCATAAACACATTCAGAACAAAGTAGTCCATGCAAACATGCCTTCTATAAAAGATGTCCTCAATGAAATAAGCGCCATAATAATAGAAAGCAGGTAGCCGCTGGCTTTACGCCTGCGTCATTAGCAGCCGTAAAGGTTGCAGCTACCGTACCTCTTTGGAGAAGATAGAAAAACATTTTTCTTTCTTCGTGCCATTCGGGGATACAATCATTTTTCGATTCATTATGAATAATGAGTGGATTTTGTGAGTGAGTGAGTGAGTGAGTGAGTGAGTGAGTGAGTGAGTGAGTGAGTTCAAAATGCATACCATCCTTGACCTCGACAGAAGATGACGTAACATACCACTAATATTGAGGATGTCAAGGAAGGCGAGGACAGGAAAAAGAATGGATAGAATTGCATATATTGCCTACCAGCGCAGTTTTATAATGACTTACATCGCTATTTAAGATATAATTATTTTTTATATTTTTGTTTATAAAGGGGAAACAGATTGAGTAAGGAGCTTGAAAGGGCGGTGGAATGCCGCAGGACATTTGCCATAATAAGCCACCCTGATGCAGGAAAGACCACCATGACAGAGAAGCTTCTTCTCTTCGGAGGGGCCATTCAGATGGCGGGGTCTGTCAAGGCCAAAAAGGCGACGAGGCACGCCACATCGGACTGGATGGAGATAGAGAAGCAGAGGGGGATATCCGTTACATCCTCTGTGATGAAGTTCAACTACGGAAGCAGGGAGATCAACCTCCTCGATACGCCGGGACACCAGGACTTCAGCGAGGACACATACAGGACGCTTACAGCCGTTGACAGCGTCCTTATGATAATAGACTCTGCCAAGGGAGTTGAGTCACAGACAAAGAAGCTACTTGAGGTATGCAGGCTGAGGAACACCCCGATAATGACCTTTATAAACAAGCTGGACAGGGAGGGACAAGAGCCCCTTGACCTGCTGGACGATATAGAGAAGAACCTGGGCATAGATTGCTGTCCCATGACCTGGCCCATTGGGATGGGAAAGAGGTTCAGGGGGGCTTACAACCTCTACTGTCAGGAGTTGCACCTGTTTAGCGGAAGCCACGGCGAAAGGGTTACGGAAGGAATTATAATAAAATCTCTTTCAGATCCTAAGTTGGATGAAATCCTTGGAAGCCAGGCCAATGAACTGAGGGACGAGATAGCCCTCCTCGAAGGGGCGTCCCACCCCTTTGATGCTGAAAGGTACCTCAAAGGTGTCCAGACACCGGTCTTCTTCGGGAGCGCTGTAAACAACTTCGGGGTAAAGGAGCTCCTCGACACATTCGTA
>JAENJC010000044.1 GCA_016844545.1 Deltaproteobacteria bacterium
CCTCCTGACCACATCAAGGATTGTCCCCCTGTTCTCATGGGATGCGGTAATGTCAAGGAAGCAGAGCTCATCTGCCCCCTCTTTATCATAGACCCTCGCCACCTCCACAGGGTCACCTGCGTCCCGGAGTTCCAGAAACTTAGTACCTTTTACTACCCTTCCGTCCTTTACGTCAAGACATGGGATGATTCGTTTTGCAAGCATCTACTTCGCTACCTTTATCGCCTCAGTAAGATTGAGGCCTCCAGTATATATCGCCTTTCCAGTTATCACTCCAACGACACCAACAGACTCCAGCTCTTTGAGCCTCTTTATGTCTTCAATGTTTGAAACACCACCAGATGCAATTATTGGGATTTTTACAGACTGGGCCAGGGCTTTAATTCCTTCTATATTTGGCCCCTTGAGCATCCCGTCCCTGCTTATATCCGTATAGATTATCCCTGCAACACCTGCATCCTCAAGCTCTTTGGCTAATTCTATCGCAGCCTTATTTGTCAGCTCCTCCCACCCCTTTATGGCAACCTTCCCATCGCGGGCGTCTATCCCGACCAATATCTGACCGTGATGCTGTTCACATACATCCCTGACAAACCAGGTTTTTTCAAGGGCAGTGGTACCAAGGATGATCCTTGATGCTCCCATGGCAAGATAAAGGTTGATGGCCTCTATATCCCTTATCCCGCCTCCCACCTGAAAGGGTATGGTGATGGCATCTGCTATGGCCTCAATAGCAACGCTATTCTTAGGCTCTCCTGCAAAAGCCCCGTCAAGGTCCACAAGGTGTAGAATTTCTGCCCCCATGCTCTGCCACTTCTTTGCCACCTCGACCGGGTTTGTTGAGTATACAGTCTCCTGGTCCATCTTGCCCTGAACGAGCCTAACGCACTTGCCGCCCTTGATGTCTATTGCAGGTATGACTAACATAACCCTCCTCCTTCGCTAACCTGTAATATCTCCGAAATTTTTAAGTATCCGAAGCCCCTTCTCCTGGCTCTTCTCCGGGTGAAACTGGGTTGCAAACAGATTGTCCTTCCAGATGCTCGATGCGAATTCAACCCCATAAGCGGTTGTCGTGGCTACAACCTTTTCATCTTCAGGCACGACATAATACGAATGAACAAAATAGAAGTAGGCGCCTTCATCTATACCTTCCAGAGCAGGTGGCCTTTTCTTGACAGCCACAGTATTCCAGCCCACGTGGGGAACCTTTAAGGCTGAGGGCTGAGGGCTGAGGGCGGAGAAATCAAATCTAACCACTCTGCCCTTGATTATATCAAGCCCCTTGTGTATCCCAAACTCTTCACTCTCCGTAAACAGGAGCTGAAGCCCAAGACAAATTCCAAGGAAAGGTCTGCCGCTATTTATGACCTTTGGGACAATATCCAGCAACCCCTTTTCTTCCAGGTTCCTCATGCAGTCGAGAAAGGCGCCTACCCCTGGAAGCACAACGTGAGATGCGCCCATTATGGTTTCTGGATCCGAGGTGACAACGGCGTTGTGCCCGACCTTTTCAAAACCCTTCTGCACACTCCGCAGATTTCCCATTCCGTAATCTATGATGGCTATCAAATCTTTCCCTTCGTTGAAAGTACCCCAGTTACTCTTTTATCTATCATTGTTGCGGCATCAAGCGCCTTGGCAAGGGCCTTGAAAATGGCCTCTATGATGTGGTGGGTATTGAAGGCCTTAAGGAACTCCTCCACCAGCTCAGTATCGAAGTCACCAACTTTTGCCCGCTCTATTTTAGCATTGAACACAAGATGTGGCCTCCCGCCTATGTCAATAGCAACAGAGACCAGGGCCTCATCCATTGGGACAAGGGCGTTCCCGTATCTGACAATCCCTTTATACCCATCCAGGGCAATCTTGAATGCCTGGCCAAGGCATATCCCTATATCCTCAACGCTGTGGTGGAAGTCTACCTCCGTGTCACCGGTAGCTGAGACCTTGAGGTCAAAGAAGCCATGTCTTGCAATATGGGTGAGCATGTGATCAAAGAACGGTATCCCCGTTGATATGTCATGTTCCCCTGAGCCGTCAATTACAAGCTCAAGCTCCACACCTGTCTCCAGGGTCTTCCTCTCAATCTTTGCCTTTCTCATAGAACCTCCAATTTGGTAAGGGATAGCATACTATGCCCCTATTTCACAATCATTCCCGCATACCCCACCACCTGCTCGTAATCCCCGCTTGTCTCCCCTGATGTGGCATAATCAACAAGTTCGGCTTTCTTGGCCCCAAGTTCCTTGCAGGCTATGAGCATGATGGTTGCCGGGATCACGCCGCACATCGTTATCCTGTTTTCTCTCACCGTTTTAAACAACCCATCAGGGTCTAAGGCCAGCACCCTGTCAATCGCCTTTTTGTCCTTTTCCCTTGCTGATTTATCCGATTCATAGTGGGTCATATCCGATGATGCAACTATCAGGACAGGCTCTTTAAATCCCTTCACTGCCCTGGCAATGGCATGACCGATATCCTGGCATATCGCATAGTCCATACTCATCATGGCTATCGGAACGATTCTTAATTCCTTCCTGAAGTGCTGGAGAAAAGGGATCTGAACTTCAAGGGAGTGTTCGTTAAGGTGAGCAAGATGGTCGTCTTTTAGGTATTTAGAATTCTCTACTATTGCCCCTGCAAGGTCGGAATTAATCTCTATATTTCCGTTCGGCATCTGCCATGTACCCGAAGTCATAACCGCCTCAGGCTCACCAAGGCCTGTATGATTCGGGCCGATGATGATTACATCCTTTGGTATGTTAATCCTGGAATATACGCCACCGGCGACCTTTCCAGAATATATGTAACCTGCATGGGGAGATATAACGCCAATGGCAATCTCCCTCTTGACCTCTTTTGTGTATGAACTGACCTCTTTTTCAAGGATGGATGGATTTGCTGGATAGAACTGACCGGCAACTGCGGGGCTTCTGACCATCAACTACCTCTTTTTAGTGACCACTGGCTGAAGGCTTATGATCATTCGATTTCTATCAGTGTCTCGTCAGGGTTTACGCTGTCGCCCTCTTTGACGTATATGTTCTTAACTAAACCGTCAATAGGGGTATGCACCTCATTTTCCATCTTCATAGCCTCAACAATGAGTACCGTGTCACCTGCGCTTACCCTGTCACCCTCTGAAACCTTGACCTTGACCACCCTTCCCGGCATTGCCGTTGTCACATCACCCTTCTTCCTTGCCTTTGGCCTTGATGAATGGACGCTGGTCTTTGCCTCTATGGCCCCTGCCTGGCTTGGCACGACCTCCACAAGGGATTCTATCATGACCTCTTCGAGCTTGCCATCTACCTTTAAAAAGAAGGGCCTTATACCTTCGGACTTGTGTCCAGTGCCTGCAACCTTAATATGGTAAGTCTCGCCGTGGACAGTTATCTTGAATTCACTCGGAGCCAGGTGCTGGGCCGATCTTGGCTCTTCAGCCTTCTCTTCAACTTCAACTCCAAGCGATTCCGGCTTCAGCTTCCCTGTTTCCCTTTCCTCGAAAAATTCCAAAGCTATGCTTGGAAAAAGTGCATACGAAAGGACGTCCTCAATCCCTTTCCCTTTTCCGCCCAATTCCCGCGTCAACTTTTCAAGCTCAGGTTCCAGCAGGTCTGCCGGTCTGCATGTAATGAACTCCTCTTCCCCGATGGCCTTCTTTCTGACGGCCTCATCAATCGGAGCCGCAGGTTTACCATAAAGCCCCTTGAGATAGTTCCTGGTCTCACTGGTTATTACCTTGTATCTCTCGCCGGTAAGGACGTTCAAGGTGGCCTGGGTGCCTACTATCTGGGACGTTGGTGTAACAAGAGGAGGGTATCCAAAGTCCTTCCTGACCCTCGGCACCTCATCGAGGACCTCCTTCATCCTATCTAATGCACCCTGCTCCTTAAGTTGAGATGCAAGGTTCGATATCATCCCCCCGGGTATCTGGGAGATCAGGACATCGGTGTTTATCCCTGTATACTCGCTCTCAAATTTTTTGTACTTCTTCTTTATCTGCCTGAAATATTCCGCTATCTCGGAAAGGGCCTTAAGGTCTAACCCGGTATCGTATGGTGTCCCTGCCAGCGCCGCAACCATTGGCTCTGTCGGCGGTTGGGACGTGCCGGAACCAACTGGAGAGATTGCTGTATCTATTATGTCGCAACCTGCCTCAACTGCCTTTAGATAGGTCATTGACCCCATCCCGCTGGTCTCGTGGGTATGCAGGTGAATCGGTATCTGTACCTTTTCCTTCATCTTCAAAACAAGGTCAAAGGCGTCCATGGGTGCAAGCAGCCCTGCCATGTCCTTTATACATATCGTGTCGCACCCCAAGGCTGCCAGCTTTACAGCCATCTCCACAAAGCCTTCGTTGCTGTGAACAGGAGAGGTAGTATAGCAGACAGTCCCTTCTGCAACAGCGCCATGTTTCTTAACGGTCTTTATCGCCATCTCCATGTTGCGGATGTCGTTTAAGGCGTCAAATATCCTGAATACGTCCATCCCGTTATCAACAGATTTTTCTATGAACTTCTTCAGGACATCGTCTGAATAATGCCTGTATCCGAGGATATTCTGACCTCTCAATAGCATCTGAAGCCTGGTATTTTTTATGACTTTTTTCAGACTCCTGAGCCTCTCCCAGGGGTCCTCCTTCAGGAACCTGAGACATGTGTCGAATGTCGCGCCACCCCATACCTCAAGAGACCAATAACCGATCTGGTCAAGCCTTTCAGCTATAGGGAGCATATCCTCTGTCCTCATCCTGGTTGCAAGGAGGGACTGATGGGCGTCCCTTAACGAGGTATCTGTGATCATCACCTTCTTTTTCATGTTGGTCTTCTTTGGCATCATAACCTCGTTACTGTAGGGGCAATCTCATGTGATTTCCCAAATTCAGGGCGGCCACATGGGGCCGCCCCTACAATTATGTTTTAAAATCCTTCATGAGCCGCGATTGCTGTTGATATTGCCAGAACCATATCAAGAGGTTCCCTGTAATCATCGTACTCTAAAAGCTGGGGGTTCTCATCTATGAACCAGGTATCAAACTCACCTCTTGCAAATTCCTCATTTTCCATGATCTTATGGAGAAAGGGAATGGTAGTACGTACCCCCCGGATAACATACTCGCTAAGGCAACGGCGCATTCTTGCAACCGTCTCATCCCAGGTCATCCCTGTGACAGTCAGCTTGGCCAGCATTGAGTCATAAAAACCGGGTATTACGTAGTCCTTGTAAACCGCCCCGTCAACCCTCACACCTATCCCGCCTGGAGAGTAGTAGGCTGTTATCCTGCCGGAGTTGGGGAGGAAGTTCCTCTTCGGGTCCTCGGCATTTATCCTGCATTCCATGGCAAAGCCACGGATAGAGACATCCTTCTGCTCTATTCCGAGGGGCCTCCCTGCAGCTATCTCTATCTGCTTCTTTACTATATCTATCCCTGTGATCGCCTCTGTTACGGTATGTTCCACCTGGATCCGGGTATTCATCTCTATAAAGTAAAAGTTCCTCTTCCTGTCCATTAGGAACTCTACGGTGCCTGCGTTTGTATAGTTGACAGACTTTGCAGCCTTCACTGCAGCCGTACCAATCCTTTCCCTGAGCTTCTCGTCCAGTATCAACGATGGGGCTATCTCTATCAGCTTCTGGTGTCTCCGCTGGATGGAGCAGTCCCTCTCCCCAAGGTGTATGGTGCTCCCGAAGTTGTCGGCAAGGATCTGGAACTCTATGTGATGAGGTCTTTCAACATATTTCTCTATAAAGACCTCGGTAGAACCAAATGCCCCCTTGGCCTCGCTTTTTGCACTTGACAAGGCGCTCAGGAGGTCTTTATCGTCCCTTGCTATCCTGAGCCCTCTGCCTCCTCCTCCGCCTGTGGCCTTGACCATCACGGGATACCCTATCTCGCGGGATATGGAGATGGCCTCTTCATCACTGTTCACGCTCCCGTCACTCCCCGGCAGCACTGGAACCCCGGCCTTTTTAACACTTGCCTTGCCGGCTATCTTGTCTCCCATGAGGGAGATGGCGTTAGAGCTTGGGCCTATGAAGGTTATGCCGCTCTTTTCACATAGCTCAGGAAGCCTGGCATTTTCAGCAAGAAAGCCGTAACCAGGATGTATGGCGTCTGCCCCCACCTTGCGGGCAAGGTCAACTATGCGGTGGATGTTGAGATACCCCTCCACTGGGCCTGGTCCGACCATGTACGCCTCATTGGCCTTCTTTACATGCATGGCTTCCCTGTCAGCCTCGGAGTATATCCCGACCGTGGGAATACCCAGTTCATTGCACGCCCTTATTATGCGGGTGGCTATCTCACCCCTGTTTGCTACCAGCAGCTTCTTAAACATAGGATGAATAAAATACTGTATATTTCCCTGTAATGTCAAGGAGAAAAGGGGGGTTCGATCTAACGATTATCGATGGGGAGATGCAGAAAGTTTCATAAAGCAGCTAATTAGATAAAATCCGGTAACGGTATAAAAAAGGGCAGGTCAAAGACCTGCCCTTCTATAGATAATTACTGATTTTGAATTACAAACCCCCGGCCCCTTCATGGGGCTTCATAAAACCCCCTGCGCCGCCCTGGCCTGCCTCAAGCTTACGCCTTGCGGCCATGTCAAGGAGCACCCTGTCCTTTGCGAACTTACCCTGTTCGTAATCCTTTATCTTGAGCCCCTTCCTGGCGGCCGTTATGAGAGCTAACGTCCTGTCGAATATGGCGTCCTCTGTATCGAGGAACTCAAGGGACCCCTGAAGCTTGTCGAACCAGTCTTCCTTCATTATCTTCTGGACTTTGCTGCTTCCGCCGATGATTGAATCTCCCCCAAATATGACCGGTACGCCAGATGCTGCGAAATAGACACCTATGGCAAGTGCCTTTTCATGCATCCACTCGGCGCAGATACCAACGCCCGGCATCCCTCCGATATCGTCAGATAGACCACCCTCTTCCGCCATTGCTGACAGAACGGTAAGTATTCTTGAGTTGTCCACACATGAACCCATGTGTAGTACCGGCGGAATACCTATGGCCTCGCAGACCTCTCTAAGCCCTGGGCCTGCTGCCGCCATCATCTCAGGGGTCAGGTAGCCCCTCTTTCCGAAGGCAACAGCGGCGCATCCTGTTGACACAACAAGGATGTCGTTTTCTATAAACCTCTTTACCAGGTTTACATTCATCTGATCCTGCGTAAGCCTCGGGTTGTTGCATCCAACCATCCCGACAACTCCCATGATACGTCCGTCAATGATCGCATCGTTCAGGGGCCTGAAAGAGCCCCTGTAGTGTCCCCCTTGCATATATTCGATATACTCATGGGAAAAGCCCACCATCACGTCGTTTCTGTAGTCCGGTATGGTGTAGGCCTTTCTGTTGGGGTAGTTATCAATCGCCATCTTTACGATCTCTTTCGCAATATCAATGGCCCTATGCTCGTCGTACTCAATATGTGTCGCTCCGGGGATATGGGCCTTTATCGATGTAGTAATCAGCTTTGTATGGAAATGGCTGACCGTCTTGGCCAGGGCCTCCATTACGCACTGAACATCCACAATCATCGCCTCGACAGAGCCGGATATAATTGCAAGTTCCTGGTTAAGGAAATTGCCGGCAGAGGAGATCCCCTGTCTTACCAATATCTCGTTGGCAGTGCAGCAGATACCTGCGAGGTTTATACCCTTTGCGCCCTTGGTCTTTGCATATGCGAGTATCTCAGGGTCTTCCGAGGCCTCAATGATCATCATGGAGAGAGTCGGCTCATGCCCGTGAACCAGGATGTTAACCTCATCAGCCTTCAGCACCCCAAGATTTACCTGTGCCTTCACCGGCGCAGGTGTTCCAAAGAGAATATCAGAGATATCTGTTGCCAACATGGCCCCGCCCCATCCGTCTGTAAGGGATGTTTTAAGAGCTCCATTGAGTATCGACTCAGGGTCCTGGTCAACTCCCATCCCAGTTCTGTGCATGAGTTCAACAACCTCTCTGTCAATACCCCTGGGTATTAAGCCGTACTTCTTCCACAGCTCCTGCCTCTTCTTCGGAGCCCTCTTGATGTAGTTAAGCTGACCATTCTGACGTCCCCAGTCTTCAATCGCCTTGTTGGCCACGTCAACGGCGACCTCGTTGGTCGTCCTTCCATCAACAGGTATATCCAGTATCCTAGCAACCTTGAGGAGCTTGTTTACATCCTTGATCTTGAATCCGTGGGCCTCCCCCTTTGCGGTTGCGAGAAGGGTAAATGCAAGGTCTCTTCCGTGATCTGAGTGGGCCGCTGAACCGGCAGCAACCCATCTGGCAACACCTCTTGCAGCAATGGTTGCAGCGGTAGCTCCGCAGATACCCACCATCTCTTCCTTGTTCTTTCCGACCATCCTGCAAGGCCCCATGAAGCAGTGCTTGCAGCACATACCTTCACGCCCTATTGGGCAGGGCTTCATGGACTCAACCCTGTCAAACGATGTTGAAATGCCCTCTGCCTTGGCCTTCTCCAGCATCTGTTGGGACGCCGGATCTATAGATTTATCTGCTAATTCCATAATAGCCTCCTTGTTTGCATGCGGGCAACCTGAGCAGTGCCCGGTTCAGTTGACCGCTTTCGCGGCCGCCGCTGGTTATATGATAGACGGCATGCTCAGCGCCGGATGGTTTACCTTTGTAAGATGAGCTACTAGCTCCTCGCTCTCGGTTGCCATAGTCTCGTCAGCAATCTGATCAGGAAGATCAGGGAAGCCTACCTCCTTTGCCCTTTCATAGAGCTTGTCTCCCAGGAACTGCTTGAGGGACTTGGGCATCCATACAATACGCGGGAATCCACCGTCCGCAGTCAGGAACTTGCGGCTTGTGATGAAGTACTTACCGATGCCCAAAAATCCGGGTGTCTGGGCTCCGCCGCCGACTGTCCCCGCAAGGGAGGAAAATTTCATCCCGATGGGGGTCATCCCTGTAAATCCCCTGTCAACAATCATAAAGCCGTTCGCTTCCGGAACGACAGCAACTATGCACTCAAAACACCCGCAAGAGGTCATAGGGTTGGTCATTATGGAATACGCGCTGAAGGTCTCAAGGGTCTGGTGGGACTGGGCCCAGAGATACTTGTCAACACCCTCCCAGCGGCCGTTGACCTCGTCAAGGGTTTTTCCTTTCGGGACTGGCTGGTTACCTCCAGTAGGATCAATTTCGTATGCCGCCTTGCCGTCGAGCCAGGATACGGCCCCGCAGAGACCGAGTCTCTCAGGGGAAATCACGCATAGATGGTTTGGCGCAAATGACTGACAGAGGAGACACGAATAGAACGTATCGGTCGTCTCGTCCTTCATATTTGCGATCCTATCGTTCCTCTCTTTATAAATCTTTCTGGCTCCTTCGAGAAGGCCGTTCACCTGGGCCTCATCAACATATAGCGTCACCTGCGCCTTGTCAACTATGGCTGGGAACTTGGAAAGGACCATGTTCTGGAGGATCACGCCTATATGTTCGAGAGTGAACCCGTCTCTATGGGCGTTGTTGCTTATCCTGAGCCATATTATATCCCTCTGCCCCATGTGCCATATTCCCTGGGCAGCATTTATGTAGTCATGCAGCTTACGTTCTATAACAGGCTCGAAGTCAGGCTGCATCTTGCGTCCGCAACAATATCGATCTTTCCGTTTTCTACCTCATTCATCTCCTTGGTTCTTATAAGTTCAAAGGCAGGTGTCTTGTTCCCTCCAGCCTCAATGAAGGTGTCCTCCTTCCTGATCCTTTCACCCTCAAAGGCCTGGCCGAATGCGACCGGGATAGGAGGCTTCTCCATGGTGAGTTTAACGCCCCTCACTTCTATACATGTCTGTATGAGCTTGTCCTGATCCAGTTCTTTAACGACATGCTCGTATGTGCAAACACCGCGCGGCCTAATCTCAGGAACTTCTGTGTCGCATATGGCAGGGAAGCCCATATTTATGGCACCGGCTCCAGTTGCCCACTTGAGGTCATCCATTGGGCCAAGGGCAAGAGCGAAGGCAAAGACCCTGTTCTGGTTGTACTTCAGCACCTTCTTGAAATCCCCGCCTTTTATGCCTCCGAAGGTAAGCGCCGATCTTGCGGCCCAGTTGAGGGCATATATGGTATGTTCCGTCTCAGGCCCAAGAGGAACGATACGGGTCTCCCAGCCCATTTGAACGCCTTTCCTATGAAGCTGCTTTGTAACAGAGTCCCCCTTCTCGTTGTGGCCGGAAAGGAAGGTGAGGACGTTCCTCTGCTGTAACTCCATTACAATCTTTACGGCCCTCTCCTCGCTCTCAGCAGCTCCAATGATGGCGGCAAAACCCGGCATGCTGCCGTCCACTAGCTGGAAGCCAAGGTCTCTGAGGATGGTATCTGTGATAAATCCGTTGTATGTGAAGTCCATCTCCTTGTCGTAATAAGGCTCCATCTTGTAAATATAGCGGAGGGCCATCAGGACCTCTTCCGCATAGAGGGTTGCCATACCGGCGTCCAAGGCCTCGCCAAGGTACGGCTTATAAATGGACTCGTCCGGTTCAGAGTGCAGGTGAGTCTTGGCCAGGGCTATGCTCTGTCTCATCTCGCCCAGGGTCTTGATCGCAATCCCTGTCATAGAAAAGTACATTGGAAGGTGATACCCGGTGTCCGGGAACTCAAACCCGAAATCCTGCCCCTGCTCAGCTATCGCCTTGTTCAAAACAATCTTGTTTGATGCGCGGAAGACCGCTGATGCAATTATCTTTGACATTTAACCCTCCTGCATAATTGTTCTATTGCAGCAAAAAAACCTTTTTAGGACTTTCATAATTACATGCAAATTGTATACAGTATACAATATGAAGTCAAGAGGAAACTGGGTGCTAAATCTTGGTTAGAATAATGAAAGATTTCAATCCACAAAAGAGGCGAAGATCCAACAGTGCCCGTATGCAAAGAGTAATGCAGTTTCTTAATATCAATAAGCCAATTTAGACGCAGATTTGTTATGATTTTTTCGTAGTGTCATGAGTTTTCTCCTGCCCTTTTTATTGAGTGAGTAGGGATTAGCAGCCATCAAGGGTTAACTCCAGACAGCACAGAAACTGCTATATATAAAAGGATTAAGTAAAAATTATCTTGACAATAGATTGTAGCCACAATATATTGTGGCTAATTGTAAATTGGGCACAAGATACAGGATGTCTTAGTTTTGTAACACAGTGATTTTAGTAGTAGTTTGCGCGTTTTGTATACAAGGAGGCCCTGTATGGAAGAATTAGCCGGTCGGATAAACGAAAGTGGGCATATTGGTGGTGCGTACATGAACCTTCCCGTTAAGATAAAGAAAGTAAAAGAACATAAGCAGCAGCTGAGCCTCATGCCTAATGCAATGAAGGTACTGGAAAAAAGGTATCTCAAAAAAGATGAAACCGGGAAACCGGTAGAAACGGCAGAGGACATGTTTAGGCGGGTGGCCAGGAATATTGCTTCTGCAGACCTCCTTTACGACCCAACCGCCAACATAAAGGAGATAGAGGACGAGTTTTACACTGCTATGACAACTCTTGAGTTTCTTCCAAACTCGCCTACCCTTATGAATGCGGGACGCGAGCTCCAGCAGCTCTCTGCCTGTTTTGTCCTTCCGGTTGAGGACTCCATGGAATCGATATTTGAGACCATTAAGAACACTGCTATGATCCACAAGAGCGGCGGCGGCACCGGTTTTTCCTTTTCGAGGTTAAGGCCCAGGAACGATACCGTTGCCTCAACCAAAGGTGTATCCAGCGGCCCGATATCCTTCATGATGGCCTTTGACGCAGCCACGGAGACGGTAAAGCAGGGAGGGACTCGAAGAGGCGCCAATATGGGGATACTGAGGGTTGACCACCCGGATATCATGGACTTTATCATATGCAAGAAAGAGGGTGATAAGCTCAATAATTTCAATATATCCGTTGCAATAACGGAAAAATTCATGGAGGCGGTGGAGAAGGGTGAGGATTACGAACTTCTGAACCCTAGGACAAAACTGCCCTGCGGCACCCTCCCTGCGAAGCAGGTCTTTGACCTGATCACCGAGATGGCCTGGAAGACAGGGGACCCCGGGATAATATTCATAGACAGGATGAACAAGGATAACCCGACCCCGGCGCTGGGCGAGATCGAGTCTACAAACCCCTGCGGAGAACAGCCGCTCCTACCCTTTGAGTCCTGCAACCTCGGTTCCATAAACCTGACAAAGGTCGTTGAGGACGGGAAGATCAACTACGATAAGTTAGCCTCCCTTATCCAGACAGCTGTGCATTTCCTGGATAATGTAATAGACATGAACAAGTTCCCCCTTCCCCGCATCAAGGAGATGACCCAGGGTAACAGGAAGATCGGCCTCGGCGTCATGGGGTTTGCGGACATGCTGATAATGCTGGGGATACCGTATAATTCCGAAGAGGCTGTAAAGACGGCAGAGGATGTTATGGGTTTTCTTCAGAGTGAATCAAAAAAGGCATCCCATGAGCTGGCCATGAAACGGGGGGCATTCCCGAACTTTGACAACAGCATATATAATAAACCCGGGGCGGCAAAGCTGAGGAATGCCACAACTACGACTATTGCTCCGACAGGCACTATTAGCATAATTGCCAGTGCGTCCAGCGGGATAGAACCGCTTTTTGCCATATCTTATGTAAGAAATGTAATGGACAACACCGAGCTACCAGAGGTTAACGCCCTGTTTGAGCAGGTGGCGAAGGAGGAGGGGTTTTACTCCGACGCCTTGATGAGGGAGATCGCCAAGCACGGAACCGTTCAGGACGTGCAGGGTGTGCCGGAAAAATACAGAAAGCTCTTTGTTACGGCACACGACGTCTCTCCTGAATGGCACATACGCATTCAGGCCGCCTTCCAGAGATTCACTGACAATGCCGTTTCTAAGACAGTTAATTTCCCCAACAATGCAACCATCGAGGATGTTGAAAAAGTGTACAGCCTTGCCGCAAGGCTTGGTTGCAAGGGTGTGACCATATACCGGGACGGGAGCAAGGATACGCAGGTGCTCTATGCAGGCGACAGCAAGCCGAAGAGTCCATCTGCTGTGAACGCAGAGGAGCCTGAGTTCAGACTGAACATAACCCCGCGGCCAAGGCCGGAGACGACAGTTGGGACAACCCAGAAGATATCTACAGGATGCGGAAATCTGTACGTCACTATAAACGAGGATGAACACGGGCCGTGTGAAGTATTTTCCCAGATGGGTAAGTCCGGGGGATGTGCTTCATCCCAGTCTGAAGCAGTCAGCCGGCTCGTGTCTCTCGCTCTCAGGGCAGGTGTTGCTCCTGATGCCATACTGGAACAGTTAGCAGGTATAAGATGCCCAATGCCCCACTGGCAGAGCGGCGGCATGGTACTTTCATGCCCCGACGGGATTTCCAAGGTTCTGAAGAGGTACCTTGGCAACAGAGGGATGCTCGATATCTCCGGTACCAAGAAGGTTCGCGGCGACGTTGCTGGTATGTGTCCTGATTGCGGTCATGTTCTTGAGTTCCTTGAGGGGTGTATGGTTTGCAGGGCATGTGGCCATTCTAAGTGTAGTTAAATGCGGATTTCCGCATTATTAAACCATAAGGAGGGCAATATGGCAGTGAAGACAGCAGTGAAGGCAGTAGCTAAGAAGGCAACGGTAGCAAAGAAGGCAGTGGCTAAGAAGGCAACTGTAGTAAAGAAGGCAGTGGCTAAGAAGGCAACTGTAGTAAAGAAGGCTAGCTAAGAAGTTGACTGCAGCAAGGAAGGCAGCAGTTAAGTAAGAGATAAGGATTTAGGCGCAGTCTAATATAACCTGTGCAGGCCTTATTACATCTATAAGGCCTTATACAGTTATATTTTCAGTTTCCATCAGGGCTTGGATGGGAAGAGGGTATTTTATTGCCTCTGCAGGGCAGTTGTCATCATGACTCTTGTGGTTATGAGTTGACTATGCCGCTTCTATCCCGTCCCTGGAGCTGTTTTTGATCTGATACATTGCCTTATCTGCCTGACGAATCAAGTCAAGCTTGTTGTTTGCATCTTTTGGGAATGAAGCCACACCGAAGCTGGCTGTCTGTCTGATTTTCAGACCCTGACTCTGGAGGAATACGGTGTTTTTCATGCAATCCCTTATCCTCTCCGCAACCAGGACGGCATTTTTCTTTGGAGTGGAGGGGAGGATAACCACAAACTCATCACCTCCGTAGCGTACAGCAATATCTACATCCCTCAGACATGTTAAGATGACCTTGGCTATCTCCCTCAGAAGTGTGCTGCCGACAAGGTGCCCATAACTGTCGTTTACGTTCTTAAAATAATCAAGGTCAAGGAATATGATGGAAAGCTCCATCTCGTACCTTTGTGACCTTTTCATCTCCAGGTCCAGATAGTCGTACATATACCTTGAATTGTACAGCCTGGTTACGTCATCTGTCATGGTCAGCTCCTTGATCTTATGGAAGTACTGGGCGTTCTCAAGGGCTATTGCAGCATAGTCAGCAAGCGTTGTAAGTATAAAGAGGTCTTCTTCTGAAAACTTATTCCTTCCGATCTTATTTACGAGTTCAATGACACCAAGGATCTTCCCTTTGCATTTAAGCGGGACGCATACCACTGACCTTGTTTCAAACCCGGAGACAAGATCTACATTAAGGGTAAACCTTTCGTCCTTACTTACATCCGGAATAAGCAGTTTTTCACCTTTTTCGGCAACCCATCCTGCAATCCCCTCTCCCATTTTGAGGCGCATATTCTTTATTTTCTCGGCCCTTTCGCCAACTATGATCTCAAAGTAAAGGTCTCCACGTTCTTCATCAACAAGCAGGAGAGACCAGTTGTCGGGTCTGAGAAGCTCGCCAATCTTCAGCATGATTATATTCAGGATCTCTTTTATGTCGAGGGTAGATGTAAGGGTCTTACCTATTTCGTTAAATATGGAGAGTTCTTCTATCTTCCTCTTTAACTCATCTGTCCGGGTATCTTTCAAATAGTCCCTCTGTCATGAATAAGCGCATTTTATAGCAAGTTGCTTTCAAACAATTAAATTATGGGTTATAGAAAGCTTACTTGGTATTATGCCAGTATTAAATTCTTAGCATAGACCTATTAACTATTAATGAGTACATCATGTCGTACCAAAAATCAAGAGAAATTGCCCTGCCTAAACTGTCATAAAGACATGAAACTGTTTAACACACAGAACTGTTTAACCTTGACTTTATCCGGCAAATTGTATACAGTATACAAGTATTTTTGCCGCATGAAAATGAAGAAGGAGTGCATATGCCAAGCTCAGGGCTTATTAAACCGACAACCGAGTTTCCGCTGGTGGACGTGACGGAACCGAATCTTTTAAGGCATGAGTTCCCTTATTCAGGGGTACCTAAAATCACCTTTGACGGCAAGCTATTGCCGATAGACCTCCCGAAGGAGTACTGGATAACCGACACCACATTCAGGGACGGCCAGCAGGCAAGACCTCCTTATACGGTAAAGCAGATCGTTGATATATTTGACCTCCTTCACAGGCTTGGCGGCCCCAATGGCGTCATCAGGCAGTCGGAGTTCTTTCTCTATTCCCAGAAGGACAGGGAGGCTGTAGAGAAGTGTCTGGAGAGGGGACATAAATTCCCCGAAGTAACAGGCTGGATAAGGGCAGTAAAGAAGGACTTCCAGCTTGTAAAGGAGATGGGACTGAAGGAGACCGGGATACTTACATCTGTTTCTGACTACCACATATTCCTGAAGCTCAATAAGACGAGAAGGCAATGCATGGAAGACTACCTGGATGTAGTCCGGGCCTCCATTGAAGCTGGAGTTAAACCAAGGTGCCACTTTGAAGATGTGACAAGGGCTGACATCTACGGGTTCGTTGTCCCTTTTGCCATAGAGCTTATGAAGCTCTCGAAAGAGAGCAAGATGCCCATAAAGGTCAGGCTCTGCGACACAATGGGCTATGGCGTCACATACCCTGGAGCGGCGCTGCCAAGGGCCATAGACAAACTTGTCAGGGCGATGGTAGACGATGCAGGTGTGCCATCAGAGGAGCTGGAATGGCATGGGCACAACGACTTCCACAAGGTACACATAAATGCTGCTACCGCGTGGCTTTACGGCTGTTCAGCGGCTAACGGCGCACTTTTGGGCTTTGGCGAAAGAACGGGGAACCCGCCCATTGAGGCCCTGATAATAGAATATCTATCTCTCAGGGGCGACAATAACGGCATAGATACAACGGTGATAACCGATATAGCCGACTACTTCAAGAGAGAGCTTAAGTACAGGATACCATCTAACTACCCCTTTGTCGGTGACGATTTCAATGTAACCAGAGCAGGGATCCATGCAGACGGTGTGCTTAAAAATGAAGAGATATACAACATCTTCGATACTGCGGCCCTTCTGAAGAGGCCTCTTGGTGTTATGGTCACGGACAAGTCAGGGATGGCAGGTATCGCATCATGGATAAACATGCACCTCGGACTTGAGGGAGAGAAGAAGATAGACAAGCGCCACCCAGGGGTTGCAAAGATAAACAAGTGGGTTATGGGGGAGTTCGAAAAGGGGAGGGAGACATCCGTTTCAACAGAGGAGATGGAAAGGCTTGCCCACAAATACATGCCTGAACTCTTTGTCTCCGAGCTTGACAGGCTCAAGATCAAGGCAAGGGAGTGGGCCACCCACTTTATCGAGAAGGTCCTTGATGACGGAGTAATGGGGACAATGAATCCATCCATGATGGAGCCTGTGATGAAGAGGCTAGTGGAGGAGCACCCTTTTATTCAGCTTGCATATGTCATAAATATGGAAGGTCTGAAGATCACCAAAAATATCACCCAGGTGGTGGATAAGGCAAAGTATGAACATTTCGGGGTAGGGGAGGATTTCTCCGACAGACCATGGTTTATAGAGCCTCTGAAGGACGGGAAGATCCATGTCACCGACTTTTATACTTCAAAGGTGACAGCCGCCCTCTGCATAACTGCCTCTGCACCAATTAGGAACAAAAGCGAAGAGATCGTGGGTGTATTTGGCATAGATATAAAGTTTGAGGACCTGGTCAAGGCAGAGGAGGATGAAGAGGAATAGGTGTCTGAAAATAGCACTATAATCATTGGTCACAAGAACCCTGATACCGACTCCATCTGCTCTGCTCTTGGGTATGAAGCCCTGAAAAGGGCACTGGGGGAAGATGGCGTTATGGCCGCCAGGGCCGGGAATATCAACCCCCAGACAGATTTTGTCCTTCGCTACTTCGGCAAAGAACCCCCCGTATACCTCTCTGACGTATATCCAAAGGTAAAAGATGTAATGACCAGGGACATCGCCTCTGCTACTTGCAAGGCCCCACTCTGTTCCGTCATAAACTCTATGGGCAGCAAAAATGTTCGCTTCATGCCTGTAACAGAGGATGAGAAGCCGATAGGGCTTTTATCCCTTTCTACCTTGGCAGAGCAGTTGATTGTACGGACACCAACTCAAACCAGAGAGGTTTTCACCTCCATAAAGAATGTAGCAGAGGCCATCCAGGGAAAGACCGCATACACCGAATCTCCTGATCTGGAGTTCAACGCCTCTGTCTTTGTCGGGGCCATGACTGTAGAGAGCTTCAGGGACGTAATAGGAAGGAGCGAACCAAAGGGATGCATAGTGATAGTGGGAGACAGGGAGGCGATACAGCGCTCCGCCATAGAGAGAAATGTACGTCTCCTCGTAATTACAGGAGGGCTCGATATAACCCCGGAGATGCTTCGTCTTGCAAAGCAGAAAAGGGTGAGCGTAGTCATATCTCCTTTTGACTCAGCCACTACCGCCTGGCTGACACAACTTTCTTCACCGGTAGATCATTTCTGCACAAGTGATTTTTTACGGGTGTCGGAGACCGACCCCCTTAGAGAGTTCAGGTCAAGGACAAAGGAATGGATGGGGGTCGTGACCGATGCAGCCGGAAGGTTGACCGGCGTCATAGCGCCATCAGACCTCCTGCGCTCATCCGGGATAAGGCTGATCCTGGTGGACCACAACGAGCTTTCACAGGCCGTTGACGGGGCATCCGAGGTTGAGATAATAGAGGTTGTTGACCACCACAGGCTTGGAAATTTCCATACATCGACACCTATAAGGTTTGTTAACGAGCCTGTTGGGAGCACATCCACCCTTATAGCTGAGAGGTTTTTCAAGAAGGGGGTCAAGCCTGAAAGAGGTATCGCTGGTCTTCTATTAAGCGGGATAATATCTGATACCCTTATGTTAAAGTCCCCTACGTCTACGGAAAGGGACAGGGAAATGACAGATATGCTTTCTAAAATTGCAGAGATCGACCCTGTATCTTTTTCCCATGAGCTTTTCAGGGCAGGCTCAGGCCTCTCGGGTAAGGAGCCGCTTGACGTTATAAAGTCGGACTTCAAGGCATATGAGGTAAAACGAAAGAGGTTCGGAATAGGTCAGGTGGAGGTAGTCGGGTTCGGAGAGTTCTATGGTGTCAGAAAATCCCTGGAGGAAGCACTATGCCGGCTGAAAGAGGCCGAGGGATATTCACTGGCCGGACTGCTGATCACTGATATATCTTATGGAAACAGCCTCTTTCTCGTTGCTGCCGACAGCGAGGTCACTTCAACCTTAGGATATCCGGCAACAGGCAAGAACCTTTATGAGCTGACTGGTGTACTCTCAAGGAAGAAGCAGGTTATACCGCATATATTTAATATCTTTTCAAAACTCTACTCCTCTTGACTTTTACCGCCCACATTGGCTAATATATCGAGTGTATACTGTATACAATTTCTAATCCTTAAGGAGTTGAGATGGGAAAGACCCTTGTTGAAAAGATCATAGGCGAACATGCAGGTAAGGATGTGGTTGCAGGGGAGATAGTGGTTGCAAAGGTTGACGTATGCCTGACCCAGGACGGGACAGGCCCTTTGGCTGTCAGACAGCTTGAGAAGATGAACCTTGTCAAGGCTGCAAACCCTAAGAAGACGGTAATATTTATAGACCATGCCGGACCCAGCCCGCAGAAGCAGCTCAGCAACGACCATATCCTGCTCAGGGATTTCGCAAAGAAGACCGGAGCGGTCATGTCCGATATCGGTGAAGGTGTCTGTCACCAGATCATATGTGAGGACTATCTCAACCCAGGGGAGATCCTGGTAGGCGCCGATTCCCATACCTGTACAGGAGGCGCCCTTGGCGCATTCTCCACTGGAATGGGCTCCACAGACGTAGCAGTGGCCATCGCCCTTGGAAAGACCTGGCTCAGAGTCCCTGAGGCATTCAAGTTTCATATAAAAGGAAAGTTTCATAAGGGAGTATATGCGAAGGACCTCATCCTTCACATCATAGGGAAGATCGGCGCAGACGGCGCAGACTACAAGTCCATGGAGTTTTCAGGACCTGCCATAGACGAGATGGAGCTGGAGGATAGGATGACCATCTCCAATATGGCTGTGGAGGCTGGGGCCAAGTGCGGCCTTATGCCCTCCGACGGGAAGACCAGGGCGTATCTTGAGAAGCACGGGAGGGGTGAGCAGTGGCGGGAGCTTAAGGCTGACTCCGATGCAATTTACGAGAAAGCATTCGAGATTGACCTGAACGAGCTTAAACCGACCATATCGTTCCCCCACACCGTTGATAATACAAAGACCATTGACGAGCCTGGAGTCAAGGATGTAAAGATAGACCAGGTGTCCATAGGTACATGCACAAATGGAAGGATAGAAGACCTGAGGATTGCAGCCGGGATACTTAAAGGAAAGAAGAGGAATCCTGCTACAAGGCTTATAGTAACTCCTGCATCCAAGAGCATATACCTTGAGGCCATCAGAGAGGGTCTCATTGAGACGCTGGTAGAGGCAGGCGCAGTCATAAACCCTCCGGGATGCGGCCCCTGCGTTGGTGTGCATCAAGGGATACTTGGTGACGGCGAGGCCTGCCTTGCCACCCAGAACAGGAACTTCCAGGGGAGGATGGGTAACACCGACTCCTTTATCTACCTCTCATCACCTGCCGTAGCTGCTGCCACGGCCATAACTGGCAAGATCGCAGACCCAAGGGAGTTTTTGTAATTAGCCTAAATACAGCAGTTGGACGCTGATGAACGCTGATAAATCAGGCATCAAAACCTAAAGAAAAGCTCACCCAAAATGTGACTCAGCGTTTGCCTCTAACTATTTGAATTATCAGATTTAATCTGCGCAAATCTGCGTCCCAATCCTTTTTATTAGGGTTAAGCAGGTTTTACCCAGACCACTGACGCCACGTCGTTGCATACATCGTAGAGGTCTTCACCGACCTTTATAATGACCGGCCCGTTATTCGGGGATTTGGCCAGTAAAGAAACCATCAGGCCCTTTACAAATGTCGGGTTCTGGCCGATCCTGACCATGTGTTCCAGGTCGTGGTCTGTTTCAGATATCCTTTCTACTATTCCCTTTCCCCTCCGAAGGAAGGCAGGTTGGGCAGTTATCTTTGTTTTCCATAATCAAGGTCTCTCAAAGGGGTTCTTTATAATTGTCCCGCCGAAATCCTTTGCATGTTTTTCAGCGTCTGCCTTTTCAGCAAATACATGAATTTTATTGCCTGTAGACTGGTTTGTGACTATGCTGCTCTCCACGAACCAGGCAATGGATGCGTCTATCCTCTTTCCTGTAACCTCATCCGTAACAGTCACAGCGCTGACCTTCCCCCTGTTTGCGTTTGCCGCAAGGAATTTTTTAGAACACTCAATGCAGCAGAACTTCAGGGTCTTCCCTTCAGCCGGTGTGATATCCACCTGGTAAATCGGCTCAATCTTCGTTGCATCCAGAGCGCACCGGTCACCGCCGGACCTCTTCATAAAAGAGGTTGCCAACGCGACAAGGAGGAAGACTACGATTACGATTATTGGCCATTTTTTCATATTATCCCGCCACCAGGTGCACGCTTACCATAATCATGGACGAAAGAAGCCCCACAAAGGACAGCCAGAGCAAGTTCTTTATATACTTATTTAGAGACTCCTCCGTTTCCGAGGACCTTCCTAAGACCTTCAGCATCATTGCCCACCCGGCGGAGAAGGTGCCTATGACAAAGAGGGACATGATTATAGCTCCATCCGGGACATTCCTTGGGAAACAGTAAAGACAGTGATGGAAAGGGAGTTCCATTAAGACAGGGGCAATCCTTTCTATTCCGCAAATCCCGGTTAGAAAGACATTCAGAAGGGCCAGCAGAAAGGCCGCAGTCAGGGCAATGGTCGAGGTACTGCCAAGAAAAATCAGGACGCCGATAACACCTATAACAGCCAGGTTGGAGGCGTAATAGATAGGGATCATCATGCCGCCGTACCCCTCTCCAAAGATAGACTTCGGGATCATGGCAGAGCTTCTTGTGGGAACGTCAAAGATGGTGGTGCAGCATGCAACTGATGATGTGGCTTTAACATTGAATAGATAGACCATCTCTCCAACTGAATCGCCTATAACAAGGAGGCTGACGAGAGAGAGTAGGAGGAACTTCCTCTTCATCAATGGGCTGGTCTTTGTCGTCCTGTCGAGCATGTTGAGCAATAACCATCCGCCGACAGCAAAGAATACTAGTGGTTTTATTGTTTGCAGGAGCCTTGCCATCCCGGCCTTGATCTGGGTTACCCCGGCCACGCACATGGCCCCATGTATATCCGGTACGTAGCTGTTAAGGGTTGCGTAGAAAAGGGGCCAGGAGAGGAGCCTGACCATCAGGATGACGCTGGCACTTAGGAGGACCAGGTATGCCAAGTCTTCGAGCCTTGTCCTTTCTTCACCAGTACCGGCGACTCCCCAGTTTTTATACAAAAAGAGTGATACCCCTGCCTGGAATATCGCCAGGATCAGGGAGACCGCTGCTATGAAAAGGCTTATGATGGTGAAGATATTTATTATCACTGCTTAAACTCCCTCATTCCTGTTATTCTCCCGTCCTTCACATCAAATATGACATCTGCCAGGTTGAAAAGGGACTGGTCATGGGTAGATATGATGATCGTCCTTCCCTCCTTCTTCAGGGCATAAATGGTCTCTATCAGGTATTTAACCGCCTCTGCATCTATGTTGGAGGTCGGCTCATCTGCGATGATTATTTGCGGGTTGTTTATCAACGCCCTTGCAATGGCAACCCTCTGCTGCTGCCCTCCTGAAAGTTCTTCAGGGGTATGTCGCATCCTCTCCCCCATCTGGAACCTCTTGAGCAACTCGGATCCCCTCCTGTGGCGTTCTGTTACAGAGACACCCATAGGGATCAAAGGGAAGGCCACATTGTCAATGGCAGAGAGCCTGGGGATGAGGTTGAAGCTCTGAAAGACAAACCCTATCGTCTCTCTCCGTACCTTAGACAGCGCAACGTCAGACATGGCCGTCAACTCCTCACCCATAAGAAACGCCTTCCCCCTTGTAGGCCTGTCTATGGCCCCCAAGAGCGAGATAAGAGTAGTCTTCCCTGAACCGGAGGGGCCGCTTAATATGGCGACATGGCCTTTCTTGATCTCTATATCAACATCCCAGAGGGCCTTGACCTCGTAGGATGTATCGGGGTTGTAGATCTTCGCCAGCTTTTCAGTTCTTATTATGGTTTCCATATTATTTCATCGCCTCTGCTGGCGGTATAACAGCCGCCCTCCATGATGAATAGAGGCTGCCCACCATGGTCAATATCAGGGAAAAGAAGAATGATAAAAAAGCCGGGATCGGCAAAAATCTGGCAGGGACATTGAAGGGCGGAAAGAGACCTATCTCTGCTATAAAAAATTGCGCTATGAAGAGGCCATTTAGTCCCTTGAGCCATAAAAAGGAGATCAGTAGCGCTAGCGGGGCTGCGGTCAACGATATGATAAGGTTCTCAAATACCACCATCTCAAGTACCTCTGAAGTCTGCCATCCGGTAGCCTTGAGTATTCCGATCTCCCTCTTCCTCTCGGAAAGGCCAAAGCCTGATGATACAAGGAGGGCAGGAATCGCCAAGGCGAAGGCCACTGTATACAGGGCGGTAAATATCCCGCCTTTAAGTGTAAAACCCTTATTAAAGTATTGTTTCACCAGTTCCTTGCTCTGTATCCTGAAGGAAGCCCCCTCTATTTTTTTCAGTGTCTCTGCCACCGCTGATGTGTAACCAGGTCTTACATATATCAGAAAGTCTGTGGCAAGGTCACCGGTCTTGAATATCGCTGATGCGTCCTCAAACGGGATAAATATGAGGTCTGAAGCCCATATGCTCGAATCTGCCTTGAAGAGTCCGGTTATCTTCAGCATCCTGCCGTTGACCCCGCCGAGCATAAAGGCGTGTCCCACAGTGAAGTTAAAATGCCTTGCGAGGCCGACACCTATGACTGCCTCTCCTCTGCTGCTAAAAGGTTTTCCCTCAACACATTCGACCGATGGGGGGAGCTCTCCAGCCGGGATTCCGACAACCACCGCAAGGCTGTCGCCAAGATATGTCCTTCCCAAGACCCTCGGCACGACCCTCATCACCCCGTTTATTTTTTTAACCTCAGGCAGGTATTTTAAAGGGACTGGGGCATTTTTACCGTACTGATCAAGTGTCAGATATATATCGGCCCCTTCCATGACTGAGGCCAGGGACTCTGCCTTGACCCCTTCGGAGATAGCCATTGCCGTCAGAAACGGGAAAAGGATGGCGAGGAGGCACAGGATAACAACCAGTGTCCTTACCTTATGACGCAGGACGTTATCAGCAGCAGTCCTGAGTATATTAAAATGTCTTTCTATGTCTTAACCTCCTGACTTTCTCCCTCTTCTTTATGGAGAGGGCTGGAGAGAGAGGAATTTTTATATTAACTATACAATAAGCTACCCAATCCGTAAAGTGAAACTTCCTTGACAAATACCTCTGTAGGACGGTAAACTTCATGCAATTATTTTTTTGGAGGTGGAGAATGTTTGAACGGGTTTTGATACCAACCGACCTTTCGTTGGAATCAGATAAGATATTTGACTATGCCCTGAACTTGAGCGGTCTCAAGGAAGTCGTTGCTATTCACTCCGTTGAGGCATCAGCATATGAATTGATTAGGGAGCGTAAAAGCGATGAACCTGAAGAAGCTGTTTCAGTTCATGGAATAAACCCGTCAGCCGTTGAGGCCAGACATATGTTGCAGGAGCTCAAAAGAAGAGAGGAGAGGCTTTCGGAAAAAGGGAAGGGGCTCCGTGACGCTGGCATAAAATTTAGAGCCATTGTACACGAAGGAAATATGATTGATATGGCTATAGTAGAGCTGGCTGAAAAAGAAAACGCCTCTATTATCCTCATGGGATCTCACGGCAAGACCCCTTGGGAAGAGGTGCTTTACGGAAGTGTCTCTGAAAAGGTTGCAAGAAGGGCCAGGATTCCGGTTCTTGTCTTAAGATACGACCACTTCAATAACGTTTCTCCCGCCGAACTTGCCGCCAATACCTTCACAAAGGTCCTTTTCCCAACAGATCTTTCCCCAAGTTCCGATAAGGTTGTAAACCTATTGCAGCTGATCAAGCCACAGGAGGTAACTGTACTTTATTCCCCACAGCAACAGGAAG
>JAENJC010000045.1 GCA_016844545.1 Deltaproteobacteria bacterium
CCTGTGAGAGACAGGTAAGATGCCTGTACTTCCATACTTGATATGTCATCTTCTATTTCTTGAATCTTATTCCCCCATGTGATAAGTTACGTACTAATTGACGCATTTATAAGGAGGGAAATATGGAAATTACATTGACTGCTGTGTTTCAAAAATTTCCAGAAGGATATGTTGGTTTCGTTGAGGAACTACCGGGGGCCAATACCCAGGGGGATACTTTGGAAGAAACCCGTACAAACCTTGAAGAAGCGGTCAGGCTTGTTCTTGAGGCAAACCGTGAGTTGACCGAAGAGGCAATAAAAGGAGAAGAGGTAATAAGAGAGCCATTTTCCATCGTGTCCCATAACGCGGCAGTATGAAACGGAAGGACCTCATTCGTCATATCGAGCGCCACGGTTGCGAATTTCTTCGAGAGGGCGGCAATCACTGTTCACTTAGGTTGTTTTATAGTTTTACCCCACCCTCACCCTAACCCTCTCCCTGAGGGAGAGGGGACAATTAACTCCCTCCCTTTCAAGGGGAGGGTTGGGGTGGGGATGGGTAAATGGTTTAAGTGAACAGTATTGGCTTTAACATTATGTTAATTGAAAAAGGGGGATTGGGATGAAATTGACAAGGGTACTAATATACTATCTGATAATTCCTCTCTTCTTTTTTATGTCAACCCAATCATGGTCGGCTGACAATACTACCACTGTATCCTATCTTGAAGGACCCGCCTTTAAGTCCAAAGACGGCAAGGACTGGAAGCCTCTTCTGAGAGGGGATTATCTTGGCGCAAATGAAAGTGTGAAAACAGGCCTTAGAACAAGATTGGAACTGACTCTGCCCGACGGAAGCAAGGTACGGTTTTCTGAAAATACCTTATTTAAAGTGGAGAGTCTCCTGGTTACAGAGGAAGAGCGTAGGTTTGAAATGAAGGCTATTTTCGGCAAGGTCTGGTTTAAGGTTAAAAAGTATAAAAAGTTAAAGAAGATCTCTGTATATGAGGTTAAGACTGCCACTGCCGTTGCCGGAGTGAGGGGTACGACATTCCGGATAGATGCGAATGAAGACCTGTCTTCACTGGTTAAGGTCTATGAAGGTGAAGTGTCTGTGAACAGCCTTCCAACTGAAAGTGAGGATAAAGGCACAAAGCCAAAATATATATCAGGTCCAAAGGAAGTAAAAGGCCCTCATGAAGTGAGCAGGGAAGAGTGGTCTTACATAGTAAAATCCTGGCAACAAATAGCGGTATCTCCTGAAGGAGCCGCCTCAAAGCCCGTATCTTTTTCGCCTGAAGAGGATAAAAGCGACTGGGTGCTATGGAATCAGGAGATGGATAAGGAATAACGGCTTGTAATAAATCCATCGGCGGCGTTGCGATATGAACATCCCAAATCTCCTGACACTCTTTAGAATACTCCTTGTTCCCATATTTGTAATCCTTCTGATCTATGGTCAGACGTTTTATGCCCTGCTTACCTTCATGACTGCAGGTGTTACGGATGCTCTGGATGGCTTTATAGCGAGGGTATTCAACCAGAAAACCGTTCTCGGCGCGTACCTTGACCCTATCGCTGACAAGCTACTCTTAGTCACATCATATATAGTACTGGCAATAATAAGCATCATCCCGCCCTGGCTTGCTGTGCTTGTGATAAGCAGGGACATTTTTATTTTGATAGGGGTGGCGGTCTTATTTATAAATCACAAATCTTTTGAGGTCCAGCCTACCCTTCTCGGGAAGGTCTCTACGTTCTTTCAGTTAACTACCGTTGTTATTGCCCTGTCTGCAGCACAGCCACTGTTGACATTGCAGCCTTTCCTTATCTGGAGCAGCTATCTTACCGCGGCATTAACCATCCTGTCAGGTTTTCATTATGCTTTTATATGGGTCAGGCAGATGGGGGAATAAGGAGAAAGGCCTTGCCGGTTCAGTAGTAATATTTTCAGACGTAGGTTTTTTATTGACAAGTCTGATATTTCTTTTATAATTAAAAACTCACGGCGGGGTAGCTCAGTCGGTTAGAGCAGCGGAATCATAATCCGCATGTCCGGGGTTCGAATCCCTGCTCCGCTACCATTTTATTTTCAGATAGACCCTTTCTCTGCTATATGCGGGAAGGGGTCTATTCATTTTGGGCCATAACTATGATGACAATAAGGGAAAAGGCTAAGAGGACTATTGAAAGATATAATATGCTGTACAGTGGAGAGACTGTCCTTGTCGGTGTATCAGGTGGACCGGACTCTATGGTTCTTCTTTATCTCCTCATGGATATCAGAAATGAATATGGCATTACACTGAAAGCAGCCCATCTGAATCACGGCTTCAGGAAAGAGGCTGCTGACGAGGCGGATTTTGTCAGAAAGACCGCCGTATCACTGGGTCTACCCGTTGTTATAAGCTCTATTGACGTCCCGGCTATTAAAGAAACAGATGGCCTGTCTGCGCAGGAGGCTGCGCGAAAGGCGAGATACGCCTTTTTTGCAGAGGCAGCCGAAGAGGCCGGCGCTTCGATGGTTGCACTTGCCCATACCGCAGATGACCAGGCAGAGACGGTTTTGATGAGGCTTCTTCGGGGCTCCGGCCCCCTTGGCTTGAGCGGTATTCCGCCTGTTAGAAAAATAAGCAGTCAGGAGTCAGGAGTCAGGAGCCAGGGGCCGATTATTATCAGGCCGTTGATAGATTGTTCAAGGAAAGAGATTGAGAAATATATATCCGAGAGAAATATCCCCTTTGTTACTGACAGCTCCAATCTTAAGATGGACTACATGAGAAACAGGGTCAGGATTGAGCTTCTCCCATTTTTGGAAGGATACAACCCTAACATAAAAGAGACCCTGGTCAGGACGGCTGACGTTGCCCGTAGAGACAACCAGTTCCTTGATATGGAGGCAGATCGTATATATAAAACATTCAGGGATAATAAAGAAGGTATCTCAATGGAGTTTAAAACACTGAAGGAGCTGCATCCGGCTGTATCGTCGAGGGTCATACGGAAAGCAATAAAGGAGGTAAAGGGCGACCTGAAAAGAGTATCTTTTCAGCACATATCGGACATCTTGAGCCTTATGGATTTTGGAGAAGGGAAGTGGAGCCTTCACCTCCCAGACGTAACGGTGTCGAGGGAGCATGATAAGCTCCTTTTTAAGAGGGGTGAGGGGCGGCGTTAGGTTTAAAAATATATTGTAAGAACAGGGGTTTTGTGGTAATTATCTATGATTGATAGTAGATATAATACCAAGTGAGCTTTCATTAGGCTTAATAGTGGATGTTTGAAAGCAACTTGGTATAAATTTTAGATCGTGAAGGGGGATTACGTGAAGGAACTTTCGAAAAATCTGGCCCTTTGGCTGGTTCTTATATTGATGATGATCCTGCTCTTCAATATCTTCAATCAGCCTCCTCAGGCGCAGATGGACAAGGTCATATTCAGCGACTTTATTGCATCGGTTGAGAAGGGTGAGGTAGAAGAGGTGCTGATTCAGGGAAACGATATCAGCGGGAAGCACAAGGGTGGAAAGACCTTTAAGACCTATACCCCAAATGACCCTGAACTCATAAAGATTTTAAGGGAAAAGGGTGTGCGTGTCTCTGCAAAGCCCGAAGACCAACCGCCGTGGTATATTAATATCCTTGTTTCATGGTTTCCGATGCTTCTCCTGATCGGTGTATGGATCTTCTTCATGAAGCAGATGCAGCCAGGAGGAGGAAAGGCCATGGCCTTTGGGAAGAGCAGGGCTAAACTCCTTTCAGAGCAGCAGAAGGTCACCTTCAAGGATGTGGCTGGGATAGAAGAGGCGAAGGAAGAACTTGTTGAGATAATCCAATTCCTGAAAGACCCCCAGAAATTCACAAAGCTGGGAGGGAGGATCCCTAAGGGTGTTATGCTTATGGGTACTCCTGGAAGCGGTAAGACCCTCTTGGCCAAGGCAATTGCAGGCGAGGCTGGGGTCCCGTTCTTTTCCATCTCAGGCTCGGACTTTGTTGAGATGTTTGTAGGAGTCGGGGCATCAAGGGTCAGGGACCTGTTTACACAGGGAAAAAAGAATGCGCCGTGCATAATATTTATTGACGAAATAGACGCGGTTGGCAGACACAGGGGAGGGGCCGGGTTTGGCGGCGGTCACGATGAAAGGGAGCAGACCCTGAATCAGCTCCTTGTTGAGATGGATGGGTTTGAATCAAATGAGGGGGTTATTATAATAGCCGCAACCAACAGACCTGATGTCCTTGACGCTGCACTTTTAAGGCCTGGCAGGTTTGACAGGCAGGTATATGTGCCTATTCCTGATGTAAAGGGAAGGGAGGAGATACTGAAGGTTCATACAACAAAATTCCCCTTAAGCCCTGATGTTGAGATGGCCATCATAGCGAGAGGGACGCCCGGTTTTTCAGGGGCGGACCTGGCGAACCTGGTCAACGAGGCTGCGCTCCTTGCAGCCCGCCGTGACCATGCTGCCGTAGATATGTCCGATTTCGAGTCTGCAAAGGACAAGGTCATGATGGGGGCAGAGAGGCGCAGCATGATCATAAGCGATGAGGAGAAGAAGAACACTGCTTACCATGAGGCCGGGCATGCGCTGGTTGCAAGGCTTATCCCAGGCACAGACCCTGTACACAAGGTGACTATCATACCTCGTGGAAGGGCGTTGGGGCTTACCCAGCAACTTCCTATAGACGAAAGGCATACGTATGCAAAGGACTATCTCCTTAAAAACATGGCTGTGCTTATGGGCGGCAGGGCCGCTGAAGAGATAGTGCTGAAGCATACCACCACCGGAGCAGGGAACGATATAGAACGTGCCACGGAGCTTGCAAGAAAGATGGTCTGCGAATGGGGGATGAGCGAGAAGCTTGGGCCGCTGACCTTTGGCAAAAAAGAAGAGATGAACTTCCTCGGAAGGGACTTCTCCCAGTCAAGGAATTACAGTGAGAGCACTGCGGTTGAGATTGACGGTGAAATAAGAAGGATTATCAGCGAGAGTTATGTCTGGGCAAATAGCCTGTTGACCGATAGCATAGACAAACTCCACGCTATTGCCGCTGCCCTCCTGGAAAAAGAGGTCCTTGATGGAGCGGAGATAGACAGGATAATAGGTTGCGGGGGAGGGGCTCCTTGCCCGGCCTGAGATTTATAAATGTTGCCTCTTACGATGAGGCAGTAAGGGAACTCAACGCAATCGGGGTCGACAGCACAGGGGTGAAGCTGATGGCCCCCAAGATGATCCATCTGACATTGAAACTGGATGGGATAACCTGTGCTCAGGCAAATATTCTCAAGCAGGACATGCTTTCCCTTGGAGGAGATGCGGCAGTTCACAGCCGTGCCGTCAACTTCAAGGTTGACAGGACTGACTGTGTCCTGATGGGGACAACAAAGCAGTTTGAAAGGCTTGCAAAAAAACTCAGGATTCAGCCGTTCGGGCTCAAGCAGCATGCTCTAGAATTAAGCAAGCTGCTCCATTCTATCAAGTCAGTACCGCCTCCATTAGAGACTAAAAAAAAGAGCTTTGCGTTTGGCGAGAGGACCTTTATCATGGGTATCCTTAATGTTACGCCGGATTCCTTCTCTGAAAAAGGGATCTTCTTCGATACGGATACTGCCGTCAGGAGGGGAATGGAGATGGCAGAGGCGGGGGCCGATATTATTGACATCGGTGGAGAGTCCACAAGGCCCGGAGCAGAACAGGTTTCCGCAGAAGAGGAGATGAAGAGGGTCATTCCTGTGATAGAGAGGCTTGCCCCAAAGATAAGCATCCCCATCTCTATAGACACATACAAGGCGGAGGTTGCAAAGAGGGCTATGGAGGCCGGGGCAGAGATAATAAACGACATAAGCGGCCTCAGGTTTGACTCTGATATGCCCGGCGTCGCTGCATCTTCGGGCGCTGCTGTTATAATTATGCATATCAAGGGGACACCAAAGGAGATGCAGCTGTCTCCTACTTATCAATCTTTAATAACTGAGGTTATAGGGTATCTTGAAGAGGGTATAATGATTGCAGAGGATGCAGGGGTACAGCCGGACAGGGTTGTCATTGACCCAGGGATAGGTTTTGGCAAGACCATCGAGCACAACCTGACCATAATGAAGAACCTGGAGGCCTTCAAGGCCCTTGGTAAACCTGTATTAATCGGTACATCGAGAAAATCTTTTATAGGGAAGATAACAGGGACAGAGGTTGAGGAGAGAACAATAGGGACTGCTGCTACCGTATCAATCGTGGTTTTAAACGGAGCTGATATTGTAAGAGTCCATGACGTGAAGGAAGGGGTTCAGGCTGCCAGAATGGCGGATGCGATAAAATGCGCTAATAATTAATTTTAGAAGTTTGGAGTGCAATATGAAAAAACTTTTCGGTACTGATGGGATAAGGGGAGTTGCCAACATCGAGCCCATGACCATAGAGACTACCCTGAAAGTGGCCAGGGCGGCAGCCCACATATTTAAGAGGGACAAAAACAGGAGGCATAGGATCGTAATAGGAAAAGACACGAGGCTTTCCGGGTACATGCTTGAGACTGCAATCTGCGCCGGAACATGTTCAATGGGCGTGGATGTTCTGCTTTTGGGCCCCTTTCCTACCCCAGGGATCGCCTTTATAACCAGCAATATGAGGGCCGATGCAGGAGTTGTCATATCCGCATCCCATAATCCTTTTCAGGACAATGGCATTAAGTTCTTTGCTCCCAGTGGGTATAAACTTCCTGACGAAGTGGAAAAGGAGATCGAGAGGCTTATATTCTCGAACGAGATTGATTCAATAAGACCCACTGCTCAAGAGGTCGGAAAGGCATACAAAGTCGACGATGCAGCTGGAAGATACATTGTTCACCTTAAGAACAGCGTCCCAAAAGGAATTGATTTTGAGGGACTTAAGATAGTCCTGGACTGCGCCAACGGCGCTGCCTACAAGGTGGCCCCAATGGTCCTCACGGAGATGGGGGCTGATGTCATTACCATGGGGGTCAAGCCTGATGGAGAGAACATAAATAAGAACTGTGGCTCCCTTCATCCTGAAGGGCTGAGCCAGGCAGTTAGAGAGAACGGCGCCCATATCGGAGTTGCCCTGGACGGGGATGCCGATAGGGCAATATTTACCGATGAATACGGTAATGTAGTAGATGGCGACAAGATCATGGCCCTTTGCGCCCTTGATATGCACAACGAAGGGAAATTGAAGAAGGATACGCTGGTTGCAACGGTGATGAGCAATATGGGCCTTGATATAGCCATGAAGAAGGCCGGGATAAAGGTTATAAAAACCGCAGTTGGCGACAGATATGTGGTGGAAGAGATGGTTAAGGGTGGATACAACTTAGGTGGAGAGCAATCCGGCCACATGGTCTTCCATGATTATTCTACAACAGGAGATGGGACGCTTACGGCACTGCAAACCATTTCTGTCATGAAAAAGACGGGGAAGCCACTTTCTGAGCTGGCTTCATGCATGACTACGCTGCCGCAGGTGCTCTTGAACGTCAAGGTAAAGCAAAGGCGCGATTTGAATAATTACCCAGTCATATCTTCCATGATTTCCAGGGTAGAACAGGATCTGGGTGATAAGGGGAGGGTACTGGTGAGGTTCTCAGGGACAGAACCTCTGGCAAGGGTCATGATTGAGGGAGAGGATAAACAGAGGATAACCGTTATGGCCCAGGAGATTGCAGATAGCATAGAGAGGGCGCTGAATTAAAGGAGTTTATAAATGGCTCGTCTATCAGTAAATATAGACCACATAGCAACACTACGGCAGGCAAGACTTGGGAAGGAACCGGACCCGGTAACAGCTGCTTCCATTGTGGAGCTTGCGGGGGCCGACGGGATTACCGTACATCTGCGTGAAGATAGGAGACATATACAGGACAGGGATCTCAGGTTGCTAAGGGAAACCGTTAAAACAAAGCTGAACCTTGAGATGGCTGCTATTGACGAAATGGTTAATATTGCAATCGAAGTCAAGCCGGATATGGTTACCCTTGTCCCTGAAAAAAGGGCTGAACTGACTACAGAGGGAGGGCTTGATGTTGTCATGAACAAGGAAGGCCTACAGATTTCCGTCTTGAAAAACGGAGGTATAGCTGTAAGCCTCTTCATAAACCCGGACATAGACCAGGTAAAGGCTGCCCTCAGGGTCGGGGCTGACTACGTAGAGATACATACAGGCAGGTACGCTGATGCAGCAAATAAAGAGGAAGGGGAGACAGAGTTTGGAAGGATCCTTGATGCGACGAAGGCGGCAAGCAAGTTAAGGTTAGGGATAAATGCAGGGCACGGACTCAACTATATAAACATAAAAAAGATATCAAAGATATCTGAGATAGAGGAATTCAGCATAGGGC
>JAENJC010000203.1 GCA_016844545.1 Deltaproteobacteria bacterium
ATTTGCGGCGGTTTTATAATTTCTACGTTTGCCGGTGGTGTATAGGTAAAAATTGAGTCTGGAAGGCCCCCTGTCTTCTTCTTTGCCTTCACTGTCCAATCAAGGGTCTCAAGTATCTCGATGTTGGTAAACTCTATGTTGGTTGTATTTCCGTATGCATCCCGTACTGTAGACGCAATTACCGGGAATGCAGAGGATGGGTTTGTTGTAATATCCCGCGGGATGACAAGAAGGATGTCATGGATATTGGCAACCGGACTCTTTGGTTCAAGCTCAATGATGTAATTACCCTGCGCATCCCGCGCCAATGGCGTCCCCCACTTGACATTGAAGTCCCTGCCCAGATCTCCGAGGTTGCCTAAAAAGTTGCCGGGAATCTGTCCCTCGTTTCCGATTCCCTGGTTATCCGCAAGCTCATAGATATAAATCTGTTTATTCTCAGGAAGGTATATCCAGAGGGTCTTCCCGTCTGATGTTATTTCCTGTCCCGTTGGGTTCGTATATTGCCACTTGAACTTATTCGGTTTTTTATAAAACAGCTTACCCAGGCTTTCCTGAACTTTGTTTAAGGTCTTTAATGTTGCCTTCTGTTTAAAGTTACCTTTAAAGGCAGCTATGTTTTTATAGTTGCTTTCAATCTTTGCAACGACATCCTCAAGTGTAAGAGCCCAACTCCGGGATGCGGTAGGGAGCACCAGACATATCAGTGCGGCGAACATTAAACGATTCATAACCACAAAAAATCTCCTTTTTACGCCTTTCTCAGAACTTCCCTCGGCCTGCCAGTGCCATCAGAGTGGGCAAGAAGGCCTTCCTCTTCCATCTTTTCAACTATCCTGGCTGCCCTGTTGTACCCTATCTTGAACTTCCGCTGGATCTTCGAGATGGACGCCTCTCCTGCTTCAATGACATAGCTTACCGCCTCATCATACTTCTCATCAAGGTCCTCCATCTTTCCCTCTGAAGAGCCTGCCTCTTCCTTTACCTTCAGTATCTCTTCATCATAGGCGGGAGTTCCCTGCTTCTTGAGGAAGCTTACAACATCCCTTATCTCCCTGTCTGAGACATACGCCCCGTGTATCCTGGTCAACTTCGAGGTTCCTGGAGGTAAAAACAGCATGTCTCCGCTGCCGAGGAGGGTTTCAGCCCCGTTGGCATCTAGGATAGTCCTTGAGTCGACCTTTGATGAGACCTGGAAAGATATCCTTGTGGGGAAGTTAGCCTTTATGACACCCGTAAGGACATCTACAGAAGGCCTCTGTGTGGCTATAAGAAGGTGGATACCGGAAGCCCTCGCCATCTGGGCCAGCCGGGCTATAGACTCCTCAACCTCCTTCCTGGCCACCACCATGAGATCAGCCAGCTCGTCAATAATGACGACTATGTACGGCAGCCTTTCATGGTATCTTACCGTCTCTCCGTCTATTGTGGAGGCTATCTGCTTCCTCCCCTCTTTTTCTATCTTCTTGTTGTAGCTGTCAATGTTTCGTACACCAAGCTCCGCAAGGAGGGAGTATCTCCTTTCCATCTCCTTAACCGCCCATTTCAGCGCAACAGATGCCTTTTTAGGGTCCGTGACAACCGGAAGCAATAGGTGAGGTATTCCATCATAAACGGAAAGCTCAATCATCTTGGGGTCCACCATCAGGAACCTTACCTCATCAGGTGTGGCCTTGAAGAGGATGCTCATAATCATGGAGTTGACCGACACGCTCTTCCCTGCCCCTGTGGCGCCAGCCACTAAGAGGTGGGGCATCCTGGCGAGGTCACTTACCAAAGAGTTTCCCCCTATGTCCTTGCCGAGGGCGAGGGTCAACCTGGAACCGGTGTTCTGGAACTCGTTCCATTCGAGTATCTCCCGGAGAAAAACGGCCTCCCTGTTGGCGTTCGGGATCTCTATCCCGACTGCCGCTTTCCCAGGAATCGGGGCAACTATCCTTATGCTGACAGCCCGAAGGGCCATGGCAAGGTCGTCGGCCAGAGACGCAATGCGGCTTATCTTCACCCCGGGGGCCGGCTCGAACTCAAACATTGTTATGACAGGGCCGGGCCTTACTTCCGAGACCCGTCCCTCAATCCCATAATCGAGGAGCTTCTTTTCAAGTATCCTCGAATTCATTATCATGGCTTCTTTGTCAATCTTGTGAGTTCCCTTTACTGGCTCATCCAGGATGGAAAGGGGCGGGAGCCTGAAACCGAGTCCTGCCATGGGCAGTTCCTCCTGCACCGCTTTATCTACAAACCTCTTAACTTCTTTTTCAACCTTTTCTACTACGACTGAAGGTGGTGTCTTGTGTGCCTCCTCAAACCTCTCCTTCTCTGCGGCGGCCCCTGCAAGCCTCTTTCTCCTCTCCTTTTGAATCATCCAGATGTTGTTAAGGCCTGTGAATATTCTGTTAGGGAAGGTAAGTGTGCTCTCTACAATAGATTTAAAGGAGAGATGGGCAGCCAGCATAGCCGTTACAACGAAAAGGGCAAGTATCATCAAAAACCCGCCAATGGGGCTCATGTACCTGAGAACCAGCTGGGCAATGATATCTCCGGCGATTCCGCCCGCAGGGATCATCGTCCCATTTATACCACCAGCCGGGATCGTTGCGCCATTCAGCCTGAAAGAGTTGAACCACAGGGCCATAAGTGAGGAAAATGATAGTATGAACCCGAACCATGAGATCATCCTGCCCGATGTCAGGTGAAAATCAGCATTCCATATCAGGTTATAGGCATAGACAAACATTACTGGCGGGAATATGAGGGCTCCGAGTCCGAATCCCTGGAACATCCCATCTGCAAGATATGCCCCAAACCTTCCTCCAAAGTTGCTGACCAGCCCGGCAGATACGCTGTTAAGGGATGGATCTGACGCCGAGATAGGTGGAGATGAAGAGCAGGGAAACGCCCGATACTTCTTTCCAAAGCCTCTCTTTTGATATATTGAATGCCATAAAGTTTAGGTTTAAGCGCATAGGAGTTATATAAAAAGGCTCTAGGATTATAAAAAATAGGGTAGGGGTTGTCAACCAGTCTTTATCCCCTTCTCGTAACCTCTAAAAAGGCGCATTTCAGGTACTCCGTCTCCTTCATGGGAAGAAGCACTGGGTGGTCTCTCCCCTGGGAGCGGAATTCCAGAAGCCTTGCATTCTTACCCGCATCCCTGGAGGCTTTTACCATGATGTCTGTAAACAGTTCCCTGTCCACATGGTGGGAACATGAGGATGTAACAAGGACGCCGCCGTCTGTAAGGAGCTTCATGGCGGTCATGTTTATCTCATGGTATCCTCGTACCGCATCGGCAAGCTCTTTTTTGCTCTTTACAAAGGCTGGCGGGTCAAGGACAATGACGTCAAACTTTTCACCCTTCTTTTCCATCCCCCTTAAAAGATCGAATACATCCGCCTTTTTAAATGTGCAGGCAGAGGAATAGCCGTTGAGCCTTGCATTCTCTGTAGCAAGATCAACCGCCCCCTGGGATGAATCTACACCAAAAACTTCACTTGCGCCGCCCTGGGCTGCATAAATAGACCAGCCCCCCGAATAGCAGAAGCAGTCCAGCACCCTCTTTCCTTTTACATACTCCTTAAGCCTTTCCCTGTTCTCCCTCTGGTCCAGGAAGAAACCGGTCTTTTGGCCTTCCAGAAGGTCTACAAGAAACCGGTTACCGTTTTCCTCCACAGTAACCTCTGTCTCACCTGTTCCCCTGATTACACCTTTTTGTTCCTCAAGTCCCTCCAGCTTTCTTATGGCTGTGTCGTTTCTCTCCACTATTATGCGAGGATCAAGCAGCTCTTCAATGATATCGCATATCGTATCTTTCCACAGTTCCATACCGAGGGTCATGGTCTGGATTGATATTGCGTCAGCGTAACGATCCACTACAAGGCCTGGGAGAAAATCCCCCTCGCCGTGAACAAGCCTCACCGCCTGAAGGCCAGGGAGCAACCTTTCCCGCCTGTCTATGGCCTCCTTTATCCTCTTGAGAAAGAACCCCCTGTCAACAGTCTTTTCCCTGCAAGTCAGCATCCTCACAGATATCAGGGAGTGGCGGTTTATATAACCCCTTCCTACAAAACCTCCCCGGCTGTCTCTTATGTCAACTATCTCTCCGTCGGAGGAAATCCCCTTGAACTCAGCTATCTCATTGCTGAATATCCATTGATGGCCGATCCGGATCCTTCTGTCACAATCTTTTTTTAGAATTATTTCAGGCATATGTTTTACACACTCTTCTTTAAGGGCCTCCCAGGAGCATGAATGCCACGCTAAGAATGATCATCATGGGGGCGATATTTGAAGACGGCACCTTTGGTCCGACGTAGAACTGTTGGGGATCGGAAAACCTTCCTTCAGAGCCTTCCTCATCGACGGCGCTGACCCTGACAAAATAATCCCCCTCCTCCAGTGTCCCCACAGTTACCCTTGGACCTTCAACATTTTTGAGGTCCACCGATATCTCTGAGAAATCCTTGTCTCTGGATATTTGCAGATGGTATTTTTCTTCATCGTTCCGTCTCTTCCATCTGACCGTTGTGCTTGTCTTTGTAGAGGCCGGAGAACCAACAGACGGAGGCTCTGGAAGAGGCTTGACCTCAAACGTCCTGATATCTGGAAAGCCGCCTTCGATGCCTTCCTTGTCAACAGAGGAAACCCTCCAGTAAAACTTACCTTTTTCTAATTTATCGATTATTTTTGTTTCGGAATTATAGCTTTTTTCGTCAAGTACCAACTTGTTGAAATCGGGGGTGTCGGAGATTTGGATATGATAAAGCAGCTCTTTTTGTAAAGACGACCATGAAAGCTCAATGGTCCCGTTAGTTAAACGGAACCCCTCTGGAGGAGAGAGGAGTTGGGGGGGAGAGGCAGGCGGCATCTGCGCACCAAGGTAGCGAATGCCAACTCCCTTTATGGCGGCATCAAAAGGTTCGACCTTATTTATTAATATATTGCTTCCCACAGGGCCGCCGGATAGCTCTATAAGCTTGTCTCCAACCTTCAATACAAGGGAAGAAGAGGAGCCTATCCATACTAAGGCCCCATCAGTAATGGCATCTCCTTCTTTAAGGGCCTGCCACTCCTCTGCGCCTTTTTTGATAAGGGTCGAACCTGTGACCGACTTTACCGTTCCTTCTGCCAAAGATAGAGTGGGTAGGATAAAAAGCAGACCTGTTATTAAGAGCAGGGCCTTTCTCCATATCCTGTTAAGACAGCTATTTTTCATTGTTCATTACCCATTTTCAACATGGCCCTGATGTTCTCTGGAAGCCTCACAGGCCGTCCATCGCTATTGACAGATGCAAGGGTCACCATGCCCCGGACCAACTCTTTTTCAGACCCTTCCCTCTTCATTATGTGACTGAAGGTCATCTTTACCCCTGAAATGTCCGTTAATTGTGTATCAAGAAGGAGAAGGTCATTGTATCTTCCCAAATACGACCCCATTGTTGTGACAATCTGTAAGGGATACACCCCTATCTCTCAGGAACTCAGTCCTTCCCCTTTCGAAGTATCTGAGGTAGTTGGCGTAATAAACAACTCCGCCGCAATCAGTATCCTCATAATAAATCCTTATTGGGAGCATGGTTTATAAAGATAGCAAAAGTATGAAATTGTTACAAGGAAAATCAGACTCTCAGGTTCGGGTCCATGGCATCTCTCAGGTGGTCTCCCAGGATATTGAAGGACACCGTTGTTACGGTTATAGCAAGCCCGGGGGCTATGACCATCCAGGGGGCGGAAAGGATATACCCCCTTCCGCTGCTTATCATGGAACCCCATGTAGGCATTGGGGGCTGAGCGCCGAGTCCGAGAAAGGAGAGGGATGCCTCGGCAAGGATAAAACCGCCTATTCGAAGAGAAGCTACCACTATTGCAATCGGTATTGCATTGGGGAGTATATGCCATAAAGCGACCCTGTAACCTGAGCATCCAAGTGCCCTTGCTGACTCGACATAAGGCAGCCCTTTTATGGTGAGGACCGTCCCGCGCATCAGCCTTGCAAAGGATGCCCAGCCAACAACCCCAAGTGCTATTATAACGGTGTAAATCCCCGGAGGAAGCACAGCTGATATCCCAATAGCAAGGAGGAGGGACGGGAAGGCCATGACTATGTCTATAAGCATTGTAATGACTGCATCAACCTTCCCGCCGATATAGCCGGATAATAGCCCCAATGAAAGACCTATGGTCATGGAAACAACGGTTGCAATGACCGCCACGGACAGGGAGGTCCTGGCTCCATAGATTATCCTGCTCAGTACATCACGCCCCTTGTTGTCCGTTCCCAAGAGGTGCTGCAAAGACGGCGGCTTCCGCAGTGAGTCAAGGTCGATGGAAAGGGGGTCATAGGGTGACATAAGAGGTGCCATAATCGACACGAGGATTATCCCCGAAACGAAGATAGCAGCTGAAAGGGCTATCTTGTCCTTAAGTATCCTCATCCCTTACCCTCAGTCCTTATCCTTGGGTCAAGATAAGAATACGAGATATCCACCAGCAAGTTTATAGCGACAAATACCACGGCTCCCACCAGCACCGTACCCATTATCACAGGGTAGTCCCTCTTCATGATCCCATCCAGGGCGTATCTCCCCATCCCATCCCATCCGAATATCGTCTCTGTAAGGACTGAGCCGTTAAGGTAGCTCCCGAAGTCTATCCCTATAAGAGTTACTATCGGGATCAGCGCATTCCTCAGGGCATGCTTCATTATGACACTGAACTCACTGAGTCCCTTTGCCCTGGCTGTCTCTATATACGGCTTCGAAAGTACCTCCAGCATGCTTGATCTTGTTATCCTTGAGATGTAGGCCGCTGAATGGATTCCAAGAGTTGATGCAGGAAGTATCATGTAGGCTATGGAACCGTTACCCATCCCTGAGGGTGGAAGCCAGTGGAGGATAAGGGCAAATACAAGCATCAGGATCAGTCCAACCCAGAAGACAGGAAGGGATATTCCCCAGAGGGCTATCAACGATGCGGCTTTTCCGAGGAAGCTGTCCCTGAAGACCGCTGAAACAACACCAAGAATTATTCCTGCAACGGTTGCAAATAGAGTAGCGGCCAGGGCCAGTTTGAATGTGTTTGGAAGCTTCTCCAATATGTCTTCCGCAATCGCCCTGTCTGTATAATACGACCTGCCCAGTTCCCCCTTAAGTATCAAACCAAGATAACCGATGTATTGGATAATGACCGGTCTGTCTTCACCCAGGTCTCTCTTTATCTGCTCCACGACCTCTTTCGGCGCTCTCTCACCAACCATCCCCGCAGCCGGGTCACCGGGAACAGCCTTCATAAGAAAAAAAGTGACAATGGTGACACCCAGGAGGGTGGGGATGAACAGGAGGAGTCTTTTCAGGATATAAGCATGCATTATTGATGGCAATATAACGTAAAAGCAGAGCAAAGACAACACCCATGGATCAGCTTATGAATATGCCGGAAAGAGATCACTCCAATCTTCTTCTATTGTTAGTGGTGTTGACAGGCATTTTTAATTGTGGAAAAATAAACTGCGTGAATTTTATCTACAACCATGATAGACTTTTCTTGAGATTATATTGAATCTATCTTTGTGTTTGGCGCTTTTGGCAAGAAACACTTTATCATCTAACAGCCACTTAAGTGGCTGTTATTAGAAATATTCAACTTTTTATATGTAATTTTGCTTGAGGTTCATGCGTTTAGGTGTTAGCGTATATTTGATTAAACTTATTAGGGAGGTTCGATTATGAAAGATGGAGAACAAAGCAAATCTGCTTTTTTAAAAACTCTTAACTCTATTTTTAGTATCACCGATAATGTTATCCTTGTTTTTGTGGCATTAGGGATAGTCTACCTGGCTGTACAGTTGCTCTTTGACGCTATATATGACGCTATAGTCTTATGGACTCAACACACTATACCGCACCTCTTAAGTGAAATGATGTTCGTACTTATCATGATGGAGCTTTTCAGGCAGGTTTGGAAACAGATAAATAAAGAGGCGTTCTCCCTGAATCCGTTCCTTTATATCGGTTTTATAGCAAGCATAAGAGGCCTGCTGCTCACTCAGATGGCAATCTCAATGGATGATGTCGAATGGACTCAGGGAACAATCCAGATATCAGTCCATGCAGGTATCCTTCTGCTCCTCGTTGTATGTCATCTCTTGTACAATAAGAATTATCAAAAAAATTAGAAGCCTGGCGAGCCTCTTGATGTTAGAATTTTTAAAAAATACATAACATGTCTAAAAAACTAGATTTTGAGATGGCTTCTAATTGACTATATCGGCTACCTCAAAAACTGGAGATAATTCAAATGAATAAAGTATTCCTATTTAGAGGACTCTGCTTAGCTTTTACCCTCTTGGCAGTGGGTTGTAATAGGGAGCATCCTTTACCTGAAGCCGACTCTTCTTCTGCTCTCCTTTACGCAACAAAATGCAGTATATGCCACTCTCCTGTTCAACCTAATATACGGGGTGGAAACATGTTGTTTCTAAGATGGAGAAAAAGGCGGAGGTTATGGGCATAGGGCCTCTATTATCCGAAGAGGAGAAATCCATAATTATCACCTATCTAAAAAAACATTCGCGCATAGGATTTTAACTTACCTCGCGTCTGCAAATTATACAAACACTATCCGCTGCTGGTTTGAAGCAGATTCGAGCCATTTGTTTACCCTACCTCTTTTACTCTCTTGCCCGGAACTTCACTCAAAGCTCCTTCTCCGCGATCTCCCTGCACCGAAGTGGGCTGTTCAACCCATTGCCTGCAATATCTTTTCCATTTCTTCCTGGGAGAAATCCGCGCCGTAAAACCGCACAAAAAGCTCTTTTTTTATATCAGCGTTACCCCCTTTAATAGTTGCAATGACCTGCCTGCGGGCCGTTTCAAACATGGAGAAGCCCATCAGGAGTCTCTCCTGGCCGCTTTTTGCCATTATCATCTCCTGAAAGCGCTTATCCATCTCCGGGCTGGTATCATTCATCTTAGGGCCTTTCTGTAAACCTCATCAACATTCAAATCCTTCACCCACTATATCTATGTCCCTCGTCATCCTGGGGACTGTATAAAAATTCGCCGCAATCGAGCCTGTAACCATATAAGGAATGCCAGCCGCTTCCAGCCTTCCTACAACTATCTTTAATACATCCAGTTCAGTAATCATAATCCCTATATTTTACCCTACCTCATTATACTCTCTTGCCCGAAACTTCACCCCAAGCTCCTTCTCCGCGATCTCCCTGCAGCGCTCTACAGGAACACCCGGAAGGGCCACAACAGATGCCTGGACCTCGGGGATATAATTTTTTGCCTCTTTGATAAATGCCTTTACAGCCTCGTAAGCGGCTTCTCCTTGCGGTGGGCGGCAGATCTTTACATACCGCTCGGCGCTTTCGGCGTTAAGGCTTACTGATATGGAATCAACCAGGCCTTTCAGCTCAGGGAGGATATTCCTGCCGTGGACGAGGTTCGCGAGGCCGTCGGTGTTTATCCTTACCTTTAGACCTTTGGACTTAAGCCAGCCAGCAACCTCTTTAACGATATCAAGGCGTAATAGGGGTTCACCGTATCCGCAGAAGACGACCTCCTTGTATCGGGAAGGGTCGCCTATGGCTGCAATTAATTCGTTAAAATCCGGTTCGTGGGAAAGTTCAAGGTAGTGGCCTTTTACGGTATACGACCTGAACTTGGCGCAGAATGCGCACTGGTTTGTGCAGCGGTTAGTGATGTTGAGGTAAAGAGAGTCCCTTATGGGATAGGCCAGTTTGACCTCTTTCTCCATACCATTAACCCCAAATAGACCTTTCACATTCAAAGTCGTTATCCTTGCCACATCGTCCAGGGATAGTCCCTTTACCTCTGCAATGGTCCTGGCAATCTCCTTTACAAAAGCAGGCTCGTTCCTCTTCCCCCTGTGCGGTACAGGCGCAAGATATGGGGAGTCAGTCTCTACCAGTATCCGCTCTATAGGGATATTCCTTACAACCTCTCTCGCATCATCTGCCTTTGGAAAGGTGATGACACCTGTAAATGATATATAAAAGCCCAGCTTCATTATCTCCTTCGCAAAGTCGTAATCCCCGGAGAAACAGTGGAGCACCCCTCCGATCGCCGATGCCCCTTCTTCCTTTAGTATCCGAAGTGTGTCCTCATGAGCATCCCTGTCGTGGATTATGACTGGTTTTTTCAGCTCTTTTGCCAGCGACAGAAACTCCCTGAATCTGCTGATCTGGAGCTCCCTGGGTGAAAACTCCTTGAAGTAGTCGAGCCCTATCTCTCCTATGGCAACTACCTTTGCAGATCTGGCCAGATCCCGAAGGGTCTGAAAGGCCGTCTCGTCCATATTCTTCACATCGTGAGGGTGGATGCCTACGGAGGCATAGACGTTTTCATACTTCTCCGCAAGCTCGACAGCCTTTATGCTCCCGGCAAGGTTTGCGCCGACAGAGATCAGGTACCCTACCCCTGCCTCTTTGGCCCTCTTTATGACCTCATCCCTGTCAGTGT
>JAENJC010000046.1 GCA_016844545.1 Deltaproteobacteria bacterium
ACCTCATACCCTTCTTCCTGCAACTCTTCCTGGTAAAGCATTCTGATATTTTCTTCATCGTCTACAACAAGTATCCTCTTCATAGTTCCTCCTGTACTTGGGATTCTTTTTGCCTTATCGGTAATTTTACTGTAAAAGTGGCACCCTCTCCAGGCCTGTTTATGAGCTCAATATCTCCACGATGATGGGCTACTAACTTATGTGTTATGGAAAGTCCCAGGCCGGTTCCGGTATCCTTTGTTGTGAAAAAGGGGTTAAAGATGTTGCTTACGAAATTCTCAGGTATACCCCCTCCTGTATCTGTTATGGATATGCCCACATAAGACGTTTCAGCCTCTGTGATCAAATAAGTGCTTATTGTCAGGGTGCCACCATCCTGCATTGCCTGGATGGAGTTGGTAAGCAGATTTATGAATACCTGTTTAAGCTGCTGGGAGTCGCAATCTATATTTGGCAGAGACTCTGCAAATTCTTTTATCAGTTCAACCTTTTTTGTCTTCAGCTCGCTAGATAGCTGATGAAGGGTGGAGTCAATGATCTTGTTAAGATTATGGCTTTTAAAAGACCCTGCGCTCTTTCTGGAAAGGACCAGGATGTCTGTCAGGAGGCCTTCAAGCCTCTCCACTTCCTTGACTATTATCTCTGCATACCTCTTTTCTGTATGCCCCTCAAGTTTCTTCAGCAGCCTTCTCGCAAAACCGCCCAGAGAAGTCAGCGGATTCCTTATCTCATGCGCCACGTTTGCGGCCATCTCTCCCAGGGCAGCCAGTTTTTCGGACTGCAGAAGCCTATCGTGGGTCTCTTTTAACTCAAGATGGGCCTCATTGATGTCAGAATACAAAAGGGAGTTCTCTATTGCAAGTCCTGCCTGGTTGGCGAACATGGTCAGGAAACGAATATCCTCATCGGTAATAGGTCTTTTGTTGAAGCAGTTGTCAACTATTATTACACCCACAACCTTTCCGGATGCCATAAGCGGCACACAGGCAAAAGTCGAGAGGCCAAGCTTCTCAGAGAGTACTGGACTAATTGCTTGACCTTCATCCTCTGCACGAACATTAAAAGACCTCTGCTCCCTTACAGCCCTTGCCACAATACATGGTGAATCGAGAGGGAGCCTTATGGTTTTGGCTATCTCGTTTAGCCTTGAAGAGGGCACCTTGCCTTCTTTTATTTGAGCAGAGACGATTTCCAAAAGACCCCTTCTGTTTATTGAAAACTCTCCCCACGCCTTCCATGCGTCCTCTATAGTATCAGGACCAACACCCATCATCCCCTGAATAATATTACTCCTTTCATTTACCAGCATTAGTATGGCCCTGTTGAACTCAAGCCCATCCCCAACTGTAACTGCGGTGAGAATGATGTGAAGGAGTCTGTCAAGCTTTATTGTGGTCATCGTTGCCGTACTGATGTCATACAGTATAGAGAACTCCCTGGCAACCTTTTGTGCCTCGGCATGATACCTCTCGTCCCTTAAACTGGTTGTAATTACCTGACTTATGGCATATAGAAGCTCCTTCTCCTCATCACTGAGGCTCCTTGGCCTTGCACTGCTTATGTACAGGACACCGTAAATTGTTTTGTCATCCACAATGGGTGAGGAGGCAAAAAAAGAGTGCCTGTCAGCCTCATCCAGGAGTGAAAGCTCTTCTACCGTTGCATAAGAAATGTCATTGATTACAATAAGTTCCTTTTTTGAGGCCGTAGCTCCTGCAAGCCCGCTTCCAATCCTGTGACTGGATATCTCTTCTCCAGAGTAGCCACCATCATTAATCGCCTTAAGCGATAATTTCATGCAATTTTTGTCCGTAACATAAATCCTGCAGTTTTCCACTTCAAACCCTTCAGATATGAGATTGGCCATTTCCTTAAACTCTGCCCCTGAATATGATGGGGAGTTGGCCAGGTGTATGATCTTGAGCAGGGTTTTAAGATTACGCTCTAACACTAATTGCTCCCGACTTTTGTTAGGGCCTTATTATATATCTTCACATATTCCTTAGCCGAGTGTTCCCATGAAAAATCGCATGCCATTGCACTTTGCATTATCTTTTTCCATCTCCTTTTGTCTTTATACAGTTCAATGGCCTTGCTAACACCCTTCAAAAGGGCATCTGAAGAGTAATCCATGAACTTGAAACCGTTTCCGTTTCCAGTCTTTGGATTGAAGTTCTTTATTGTATCGTCCAGCCCCCCGGTAGCCCTGACCACTGGGATTGTCCCGTATTTGAGGGAGTAAAGCTGGTTCAGGCCACACGGCTCGTACCTCGATGGCATGAGAAATATATCCGCCCCTGCCTCTATCTTGTGAGCAAGGGCGACATCGTACCCGATTTTTACCCCTGCCTTTTTCGGATATTTACTCCCAATCTCCTCAAGGAGCTCCTGATATTTCCTGTCCCCAGTGCCAAGGAAGATCATCTGCAGATCCATTGCCATCAATTCATCAATTGCGCCTTCAATCAGGTCAAACCCCTTCTGTCCTGCAAGCCTTGATATCATTGCTATTAAAGGGATGTCCTTTTTTACAGGCAAGGAATATAGCCGCTGCAGCTCACTCTTACAAATCGCCTTGCCTTTAATATCCTCAGGACTGTAATTTGCCGTTATGTAAGTATCCGTTGCCGGGTCCCATTCGTCATAATCTATACCGTTTACTATCCCGTAAAGGACGTTTTTTCTCTGTGCTAGGACACCTTCCAGCCCATGGCCGAGTTCTTCGGTCTGTATCTCTCTGCTGTATCCCTTGCTTACAGTGGTGATAATGTCAGAGAATATAAGCCCGCCTTTCAAAAAGTTTATCTTCCCGAAGAATTCAATCCCTTCTGGCGTAAATAAATCCCATCCAAGCCCGGTCAGATGCATGTCAAAGTGCCAGAAAAGCCCCTGGTACCCTAAATTATGAACTGTAAGCACCGTAGCAGTTTCGGAAAAAAAGGGGTCGTCCCTGTATAAGGTCTTAATATAAACAGGGATCAGGGCCGTCTGCCAGTCGTTACAATGTATGATATCCGCCTTAAAATCTATGGCCTTGGAAAGTTCCAGGACAGCGCGAGAAAAGAATACGAACCTTTCCGCATTGTCCGGATAATCTCCATGAGCAGTCCCGTAAAGCTCCTTCCTGTCGTAGTATTTATCGTTTCTTATAAAATAGACTGGGATATTCCCTTCTATCTTACCTTTAAGAACAGTGGCCTTTTTACTCCCTCCTGCTATTGGAACTTTTATGGTAATTCCGGTTTCTCTAAGACTGAACCTTTCCTCATCAACATCTCTATATTTAGGCATTACCAGCGCAACATCAACCCCCATATTTTTAAGGGCCTTTGGCAGCGCTCCCGCCACATCGGCAAGCCCTCCGGTCTTGGCAAATGGGACCGCCTCCGGGGCCACCATCAGTACCCTCACAACTTGACCTCCCTCATGAACCTGGCTGACTCCTCCGGCGGAGTGGGGTTTATATAAAAACCAGACCCCCATTCAAACCCGGCAATCTTCACCAGTTTAGGGACTATCTCGAAATGCCAGTGATAAGAGTCTCCGCAGCCATTGCTGAATGGCGCAGTATGAAGGATAAAGTTGTACGGTGGAGTACTAAGAACCTTATCAAGCCTCTTCAGGGTATCTGAGAATATCCGTGCAAGGTTTTCAAATTCGTGCTTCTGCCCATCATCAAAGGCACATGAGTGTCTCTTGGGCAGTATCCATGTCTCAAAGGGGGACCTGGGTGCAAAGGGCGCAATGACTATAAAGTCCTGATTTTCGGATATCACCCTGCTCCCCTGTTTTGTCTCCTGTCTTATTATGTCGCAGAAGATACACCTTTCCTTGTAACTGTAGTATGCCTTGGCGCCCTCAAGCTCTTCTGTAACCCTTTTTGGAACAATAGGCAGGGCTATCAGCTGGGAGTGGGTATGCTCAAGGGATGCCCCTGCCGACTCCCCCTGATTCTTGAATATAAGGACGTATTTTAGCCTGGCATCCTTCCTGAGATCTATCATCCTGTCTCTAAATGCCCAGAGGAGGTCCTCGAAGTTCTTCACAGATATTGTTGACAATGTGTCGCTGTGGTATGGGGACTCTATGATTACTTCATGGGCCCCAATGCCGTTCATTCTGTCATAAACCCCCTCCCCTTCCCTGTTCAATTCTCCTTCAACGCGCAGGGCAGGAAATTTGTTTGCTACGACCCTGAGGCTCCATCCAGGTGTATTGGGTTTTGTGCTGTTCTCTCTGTAACAAAGGATTTCAGGTGGAGTAGCTCCCTCATTCCCAGGACAAAAAGGACAGAAACCACCCTTTTTCTTTTCCTCCATCATGGTGAAATCGGTTGGTCTCATACCTCTTTCCGTGGATATAATCACCCATCTGCCTATGATAGGGTCTTTTCTAAGTTCCGGCATCCATTTCCTCCCTCATACTTTCTTCACCCTTCATCCTTTCCCGATCAGTGGTATTTCTTTTCCGCCTCTTCCTGTTCCTGCTTGCACTCTATGCAAAGGGTTGTGACAGGCCTTGCCTCAAGCCTCTTCTCCCCTATCTCTTCTCCACAGACCTCGCATACCCCGAAGCCTCCGGCATCAATCCTCTCCAGGGCCTCATTTACCTTGGCTATCAGCCTCCTCTCCCTGTCCCGTATCCTGAGGTCAAAGCTCCTGTCAGATTCCATAGACGCCCGGTCAACGGGATCAGGAAAGTTATCCTTTCCCATGACATTCATCTCATCAACGGTCTTTCCTGCCTCATCAAGCAATTCTGAGCGCTTCTTCAAGAGAATTTCCCTGAAGCGCTCTAATTTTTCCTTTTCCATTTATGCCCTCATTTTACCACAGAGATACCTTCCTGCACGTTTGTCGGCCTACTACGTAAGAGGATTTGACTTGTATTGTGAAACAACATAGTTTAATCAAAGAATGATATTCCAAAAAAATGATGATGTAAAGGAAAATCAAAGGGCCTTCCTTCATGCAAATAGAGGCTTTTCTGCGTTATAATTCCCCTTGATATTCCACCTCTACGGCTCGGAGAAGTGACTTGCCACTTCAAAGAGACCCGAATCCCCCGACCACAGAGACCTCAGAGCTTAAATCTCAGTGATCTCAAGGGGTTAAGATTGATATATAATAAAGTTCCCTCTCTAAAAGAGCGCGCTGAGAGAAAAAGCCTCATTTCAGATTTTCTTTTAATTTCAACAACTTCCTCTGTGTGCTCTGCGGTTTGACGGTGGATTTGGGATAAGATCGTCTATTGACAGGGTCATGTAAAGGTGATAGTTTTTTGGCTCTTCCGATTTTTGTGTGGGTAAATGGTTCCCTCCCCTTCATGGGTTTATACCCGGCGGGTAGAGGGGTCCGGGTGGGGACTATGAATTGCATACTTGTTACAGGTGGTTGCGGCTTTATCGGATCAAATTTTGTTCGTCTCGCTCTGCGGAGGCTGCCGGATTGCCGGGTAATCAATCTTGATAAACTTACATACGCAGGGAACCCCCTGAGCCTGGCAGATATTGAACATGACCCTCGGTACCGTTTTGTGAAAGGGGACATATGCGATGCCAAACTGGTAGAGAGGCTCTTCAGCGAGGAGCGTATCGATACAGTAGTCCATTTCGCCGCAGAGTCGCATGTGGACAGGAGCATCGTTGCCCCTGATGAATTCATCCAGACCAACATAGTCGGCACCTTCACCATGCTCGAAGCGGCCCGCAGGGCCTGGCTTTCCGGCTCCATGCCGGGAACTCAGGACGTTAAACGTTTTCTGCACGTCAGCACCGACGAAGTCTACGGCTCTCTCGGAAAAACCGGATACTTCTCGGAAACGACGCCATATGATCCCCGTTCGCCATATTCCGCCAGCAAGGCGTCGTCCGACCACCTTGTCAGCGCCTATCATCATACTTACGGACTGCCAACCCTCATTACAAATTGCTCAAACAACTACGGACCTTATCAGTTCCCGGAAAAACTCATCCCTCTTATCATCAACAACGCACTGAACGGCAAAGAGCTTCCGGTCTATGGGGACGGGAAAAACATACGCGACTGGCTGTATGTTGTTGATCACTGTGAGGCGATCCTTTCTGTCCTTAGTAGTGGAAAAGCGGGTGAAACGTACAACATCGGAGGAAACAGCGAGAAGCAGAATATCGAGGTTGTGCAAACCATTTGCGACATACTTGACGAGCAGACAGGGTGTCTTCCGGGTGGGCAGCCTCGCCGGACAATGATCCGGTTTGTAAAGGACCGCCCTGGGCACGACCGCAGGTATGCAGTTGACGCGTCAAAAATCAGCCTGGAACTTGGTTGGCAGCCAGCCGTAAGGTTTGAGGAAGGGATACGTCAGACGATAAAGTGGTATCTTGAGAACCCGGCCTGGATTTCATCAGTAATTGACGGGAGCTACCGGGAATATTACGAAAAGATGTACGGGAACAGATAGAGTTCATGAAAAATGACAGGAAAAAACTGGCGCTGATAGGCTCCAACGGCATGCTGGCCCGGATGGTAAGGCATGTCGTGCCGTCCGCCTATGATGTGACCTCCTTTGATCTGCCTGATTTTGACATAACCGACCGGGACCTGGTTCTATCTGCCATGATGCATCTCAGTCCTCATGTCATAGTGAATTGCGCCGCATACACCGATGTTGACGGGTGTGAAACAAACGAGGAACTTGCCCTTCGGGTAAACGGCAAAGGTCCGGGATATCTTGCAGAAGCGGCCCTGGAGATAGGCTCCACACTTGTGCATATCTCCACTGATTATGTCCTTGCAGGAGATAAAACTGAACCTTATTCTGAGGACGATCCGACCGGTCCCCTCTCCGCGTACGGGCGAAGCAAGCTCGAAGGGGAAACGGCTATTGTGACCAGCGGGCTCGCGCGTTACTTCATTATCCGCACCAGTTGGTTGTACGGACCTGGAGGCAAGAATTTTGTGGAAACCATTCTAAGGCTTGCAGGGGAGCGGGAGGAGCTGCGGATTGTAGCAGACCAGCAAGGTTCCCCCACATACACAGAAGACCTGGCCAATGCCGTCTTCTCACTGCTGGAGACGCAAGGCGCGCGGAGGCCGTATGGAATATACAATTTTTCCAATGCAGGTTCATGCTCCTGGTATGAATTTGCCGTAGAAATCGTCAGGTTGGCGAAGTCAAATAAGTTGCCGGTAAAGGTAGAGCGTATTATACCAATCCGTACTGAAGATTTTCCACTGCCTGCAAAACGTCCCTCTTATTCTATTTTTTCCAAACAGAAATATGAAACGATTACAGGGCGGACAATACCCGACTGGCGGGAAAGTCTGATTAAATACTTTACAGTTCGGCAAACAATTTAGAGAGGAGAGGGAAGGGATGAGTGGAACAATAAAAGGCATAATCCTTGCCGGAGGCGCAGGCACCCGGCTGCACCCGGCCACACTGGCTGTTTCAAAACAACTGCTGCCGGTATTCGACAAACCTATGATCTACTATCCTCTAAGCACCCTCATGCTGGCTGGGATACGCGATATACTTGTTATTTCCACACCACAGGATACCTCGCGCTTTCAGCAACTCCTTGGCGACGGCAGCCAATGGGGCTTCAACCTCCAATACGCCGTTCAGCCCAGCCCGGACGGCTTGGCGCAGGCCTTCATCATTGGCGACAACTTCATAGGTCAGGATCGCTCTGCTTTGGTATTGGGAGATAATCTATTCTACGGGCACGACTTTCATCATCTCCTTGACAATGCCTGCAAACGGGAGTCGGGAGCCAGCGTATTCGCCTACCATGTGCACGACCCTGAGCGTTACGGAGTGGCCGAATTTGACTCCACAGGAAAGGTCCTTTCCCTTGAAGAAAAGCCAGTGCATCCCAGATCCAACTACGCTGTTACAGGTCTCTATTTCTACGACCGGCAGGTCGTTTCGCTCGCCAAGAGCCTCAAGCCTTCGTCGCGGGGAGAACTGGAAATTACCGACCTGAATCGTCTTTATCTCGAACAGGGACAACT
>JAENJC010000204.1 GCA_016844545.1 Deltaproteobacteria bacterium
ACTTATCTCCATAGGCTTATTAAGGTAGTCAAACGCCCCAATGTTTATGGCATCCAGATAGGTTTCTATCTCACCAAAAGCGGTCATCATTATAAACTTCGTCTTGGTTTTCAGTTTTCTGGCCTCCCTGATCAGTGTCAGACCGTCCATTTCCGGCATCTTCAGGTCAGTTATTACGAGGTTTATCTTTTTCTTCTTCAGGATATCGAGCGCCTCTACACCTGAGTTGGCGCTGTCCACAATATACCCCTCTTTTTCAAGGACCTGGTTGAGCAGGAGACAGGTATCTTTTTCATCATCTACGACAAGGATGTGAGCTGCATTCTTTGACACACAAAACCTCAAGACTTTTGAATGTTCAGGTATAATACCAAGTAAGCTTTCATTCATCTCAAAAGAAGATGTTTGAAAGCAACTTGGTATAAAAGTCTTTAAATGAATGTACATTGGTGATAGATATGACCTCTGTATAAATATACAGTGTACTTTGTTATTGTCAAGTAACGATTTTCATAGGGATACTTATGGTGACCTCTGTCCCTGATCCTCTTTTACTGTTTATTGATACCTCCCCTTTATGGAGGTCTACAATCTTCTTGACCATAGCCATTCCAAGTCCGGAACCGCTCACCTTTGTGGTATAAAAAGGGGTGAAAAGCTTTTCAATGGCCTCCTTGTCCATACCTGTTCCAGTATCTGATATCTTTATCTCAAGTCTTGATGAAGGATTGATAACCGTGCAGAGCTTTTTTGAAGGCAGATTTTTATCTTCACATAAGAAGCGCATGGAGACCTTCAGATTCCCACCGTTCGGCATGGCGTCAATAGCGTTATCCATTATATTCTGAAGCGCATGACGGAACCTGACCGGATCCAACTCCACTCTCCCTTTGTCAGGAAAATCCTTTGTAAGTTTTATATTTGCTGAATTCAACCTACTCCGGATGCCGGATATGATCCCCTCAACCATATTGTTGATATCAATTTCCTGGAGGTTTAATGAGGTAGCTCTTCCATACTCCACCATCTTTGAAATAACCTGGTTGATTGAGGAAACACCCTTGGACACTACATCTATGATGGTTTCATTCCCAGGCTCGCAGTAGTCCCTCAGGAATTCTACCCCTGTCAGTATCTTCTGGAGAGGGTTTCTTATCTCATGTGCGATCTGTGCCGACATCTCGCCGATTATGGCAAGTCTCCTTTGTGTCTGTACCTCTCTTTCTTTTTCCACCAATGAAGAGTGAATCTTGAAGTTTTCAATAATTACTGCCGCTTCATTGGAAAAGGCCAGGAGAAAGCGGGCATCTTCATCTGTATACTCCTCCTCAGATTTATTGATTAATATAATGAACCCCAGGACACAATCTATTCCACGAAGAAGGACAGCAAGTATGCCCTGTATCTCTAAAGATAGCCCATTCTCATAGCTGTAATCACTGTCGCTGTTTAATAGATCCGATACAGTGGAGAGGTTGCTGAGAGCCTTTAAGCGTGGGTCTTCTATTGGATAGGGAAAGTTATCAAAGTCAAAGTGCAGTTGCGTTGAGGTCTGGGGCAGGGCATTAACCGGCAGCTTTCCTATGTTGTAAAAGGAGGCGAGTTCTATTATTTTTTTTTCTGGATCAATAAGAAATAGCGCACCAGCCTTTGATGGGACTAGGGCTATAGCCCCCTGAAGAGCCTTCTCAAGAAGGTCATTAATATCATAGGATTTGAGGAGAGTTCTGCTGACCTTAAGAAGGGTTGAAAGCTCTGCATTCCTTCGGAGCAGCTCCTGAGCATTCTCAAGCTCCCTGGTCCTGTCCTTAACGGCCCGATTCTGCCGGTTCCTGTAGCCGTATCCTATTGACCTATGAGTCTTCATCCTGCCTCACTTCAGCATTCCCACTGCTTTTTCTACCCTGTCAATCCCCTCTTTTATCTTTTCCATTGAGGTGGCATAAGATAGTCTCAGGAAACCTTCGGCTCCGAAGGCGCTTCCGGGAACCAGTGCCACCTTTACCTCATCAAGTAAAAGGGTCGCCATATCTGAAGAGGTTTCTATAAGTTTACCATTGAAATTCTTACCCAGCAACCCTGTGACATTCGGGAATGCATAAAAGGCTCCATTTGGCCTCAGGCAGGTTATCCCTTTTATCTTATTCAACCTTTCCACCATATATACCCTTCTCTTGTCGAACTCTTTTACCATTGCATTTACCGCATCCTGTGTGCCGATCAGTGCCTCGGTGCTTGCCTTCATGGCAATGGAGTTAGGGTTGGACGTGGACTGACTCTGGATGTTGGTCATGGCTGTTATTATTCCCTTTGCTCCCGCTGCGTAACCTATCCTCCATCCTGTCATAGCATATGCCTTGGATACTCCATTCACAACTATGGTCAGATCCCTTACCTCTTTGCCGAGGGATGCGATGCTTATGAACTCGAACCCGTCATACACAAGCTTTTCATATATATCGTCAGATACAATAAGGATCTTTTTTTCTACTGCCACCTCTGCAATTCCTTCCAACTCCTTTCTGCTGTAAGAGGAACCTGTAGGGTTGGAAGGGGAGTTGATTACAACAGCCTTTGTCTTAGGTGTAATGGCCTTCCTGAACTCCTCTGCCGTCATCTTAAAACCGTTTTTTTCAGAGGTATTGACTATTACAGGTTTTGCATCCGCCAATGCGACTATGTCAGGGTATGAGACCCAGTAGGGAGCCGGAATAATCACCTCGTCCCCTTTTTCAAAGACAGTCATCGCGATATTATAGAGGGAATGCTTGGCCCCGCAGGATACTACTATCTCACCCCTTTCGTATGAGAGGCCGTTATCCTTTTTCAGTTTCTCTATTATAGCGTCCTTCAGATCATCAGTCCCGCCAACGGGGCAGTATTTTGTAAATCCCATTTCTATGGCCTTTATAGCCGCATCCTTGATATTCTGTGGTGTGTCAAAGTCCGGCTCTCCGACACCAAACCCGATGACATCGACCCCCTGCGCTTTTAATGCCTTTGCCTTTGCATCTATTGCCAGTGTCGGGGATGGTTTTATTGCCTTTGCACGTTTAGAAAGAAACATTTGTCAACTACCTCCTTAATAAAAATATTAAAACCCTTTTGACACTGATTCACACAGAAAAATATGATTTGCACAGATAAATATCTATCAGTGTAAATCATAAAATATCAGTGCCGCTTAGAAGCGCCTACTTTCGGTAATCTGTGTCTATGTTTTTTTATGCCGGGAATACACCTTCGTTTGTTAAATTTGTTCCTGCAAATGTTTCTTTGAGCCTTGCGGAAACTATATTGGGAACCAGACCGTCAACTGTACCGCCGAGACTTGCAATCTCCTTGACTACGCTGGAACTGAGGTATGAATAGGCCTCACCTGTCATCATGAAAACGGTTTCTATCTTATCGTTAAGGTTCCTGTTCATCAGAGCCATCTGAAATTCATACTCAAAGTCGGAGACTGCGCGGAGCCCTCGTAGAATTACCCTTGCCTTTCGTCTCTCCGCCTCCTCCACAAGAAGACCGCTGAAGGTTTCTACACTGACCTTCGGGTGCCTGCCGAGGGACTCCTCTATCATCTCTATCCTCTCTTCTATGTTGAAGAGCGGGGCCTTCTTGGGGTTTAGGGCAACGGCTATTATCAGGCGATCGAATATGGCAAGTCCCCTCTCAATGATGTCAATGTGACCATTGGTTATAGGGTCAAAAGTTCCCGGGTATATGGCTGTCTTGGACATGGTCAACTCCTGAATTTATGGGCACCCGCAAGGGATGCCCCTACTGATGCTTTTCAAATGAATAAAAAGATATTTCCGTATCCCCGTACTTTCTACGGTCCGTAAGGGTCAAACCGTCATATTCCATTAAAGGCTGTTCCCATACTGAGTGTTCGGCTATTACAACAGCGCTATCATCAAGAATTTGTTTGTTTATAATCTCTTCCACGGTCTTCTCGATAAGTCCCTTTTCATAAGGTGGGTCCAGGAATACCAGGTTGAACCTGTTCCCTCTTTTCGACAGAAGGTTAATCCCCGATTCGACCGTAGCCTGTATTATCTCCGACCTTTCTGCAAAGCCGCAGGTATCTATATTCTCCTTAAGGATATTGATGCTTCCGGGGTTCTCGTCTATAAATACAGTCTTAGCTGCACCCCTGCTTAGGGCCTCTATCCCAAGGCTTCCAGTCCCTGAAAAAAGGTCCAGTACCATCATATTATCAAGGTGGCCGAAATTGGAAGCTATTATATTAAAGATCGACCCCTTCACTTTGTCGGCTGTAGGCCTAATCTTATCGCCCCTGAAGGATGCAAGCCTCCTCCCCCTGGCAGTGCCGCTGATAACTCTCATTTCCTGCTGATCCTGAAATTATGTTTAGGAGAGGTTAGAATAAAGCTCCCCTTTTGTCAAGCAGGTGTGAGTTTATTGGGATAGATAAACCAAAAATTCCACAAATCACTTCTTTATGGTATATAATTAACCCATGCCTGAAGCCAAGAAGAACAAACTGTCGATTCCAAGACAACCTATGCCTGAGAGGTCTCCTCTGGAGAGGGTTGTAGACTTCATGGAGGTGCCATTGGGTTATGCTGCTGATGCGGCAGTTGTTGAGGCAGAAAGATGCCTCCAGTGCAAGGACCCGCAGTGTGTAAAGGGATGCCCTGTAGGGATAAATATCCCAGGCTTCATTAAGCTGATTCTGGAAGGCAAGCCTGGCGAGGCGGCAAAGAAAATAAAGGAGACCAGCTCCCTTCCTGCAGTATGCGGTGCATAGTCGGAAAGAAGAACAAACCAGTTGCCATAGGAAACCTGGAGAGGTATGCAGCGGACTGGGAGATGGAACATGGTGTCGAGATCCCTGAACCCAAACCGCCTACCGGCAAACGTGTTGCAGTGGTGGGAGCCGGCCCTGCGGGCCTTACATGCGCTGGAGAACTGGCCAAGATGGGGCACAGTGTTACTATATTTGAGGCCTTACACAAAGCGGGAGGGGTGCTTGTTTATGGGATTCCTGAATACAGGCTGCCTAAAAAGATTGTCGAGAAAGAGATTGACTACCTGAAGGGGCTCGGTGTCAGGATAGTCCTTGACGCCCTTATCGGAAGGACTTATACGATAGATGACCTCTTGAATAAGTTTAATGCCGTCTTCGTCGGTTCAGGCGCCGGGCATCCCACATTCCTGAATATTCCCGGGGAGAACCTGAACGGTATTTATTCTGCCAACGAGTATCTCACGAGGATCAACCTCATGAAGGCCAATCTCTTCCCTCAGTCACATACGCCTGTCACAAGGGGAAAGAATGTAACAGTCATCGGCGGAGGGAATGTGGCCATGGATGCCGCAAGGACAGCCCTCAGGATGAAAGCCGATACAGTTACCCTGATTTATAGGAGGGGGAAGGAAGAGCTCCCTGCAAGGATTGAAGAGGTGACAAGGGCCGAGGAGGAAGGGGTCAGGTTTCAGCTTCTTACCTCACCGCTTCGGTTTGTCGGGAATGGTGAAGGGTGGGTGGAGAAGATCGAATGCGAGAGGATGGAACTTGGGGAGCCTGACGCAAGAGGGAGGAGAAGGCCTCTCCCTGTTGCAGGATCTGAGTTTGCGATAGATACAGACACGGCAATAGTGGCCATAGGAACTGATTCTAATAAACTTCTGACAAACGTTACCCCGGGACTTGAGGTAAATAAAAGAGGTTATATAGTTGTTGATGAGGCAACTGGAAAGACAACGAAGGAAGGAGTATACGCAGGCGGTGACAACACAACAGGGGCAGCTACGGCTATATTGGCCATGGGCGCAGGAAAAAGGGCAGCCATGGCTATAGATGAGTATCTCAAGACAAAATAACTAGGGGAACCTTCCGGGTTGCCCCTATATTATCTTTATATCCGATTTCTTTTTTCCCAAGCCATCACCTGTTCATAATACTTAAAAACCTTTTCACCCACTCTGAACTCTTTTGAGTGAATAGAGCGCCTGCCGTTTTTGCTCTTCACACCGATATGGGCATGGAGCATCTCGTGATAGACAATGAACTCAAGGTAAAATACCGGGACCCTCAGATTGTCAATAACCGGGTTGATCCTTATCGAATTCGAGTGGCTGCTGTAACTCCCCAGAGTCCTTTTCCTGACTGCGTAACGAGGGCTTTTTTTGCCCCAAGTGATGGTGGCGGACACAAGACCCTCAAAATAAGCCTTATTGATAGATTCGTAAATATTTAAGAGGTCATAATGTTTTCCGTTGGTGCATAGTTTCGATCTTCTGGGGACTTTCTTTTTTAGATGCTCCCTCCTTTCCCTTATAAAACCGCTTATGAGAGGCGGCGTTCCTCTTCTCTTTTTTATAAACTCAGCCACCTCGCTGACAACTTCTGTTCCAGCCTCAAGGAATATCCTGTGGAGCCTTACGTATATAGTTTCACCCTTAGATTTCACTGAAAGCATACTGGTGGCGTTGTCTGTAATAGTCAGCGCTATTCCTCGGCCGGTAGTCTTCTCGAAAATGCTCTTTAGATGGGTTTCGTTGTCCCGGAAATTTAGCGCTAACTGTTCCAAATATCATCTGCTCCTAAAGAAAAGTATCAACCATTTTACCAAAGAAACTGGAGAAATGGTAGCTGATGTGTTTTCTTGAATTCCTGCTGTTTCTGTGAGATAATTTTTATAATCTTAAGGAGACCGGGAATGAAGATAGCCGTTACAGGTAAAGGAGGTGTCGGAAAAACGACACTGGCAGGGACCATGGCCAGGATCCTGGCTGCAAGGGGGATGAAGGTTCTGGCCATAGATGCAGACCCTGATTCAAACCTTGCCTCATCTATAGGAATTTCTAAAGACCGGGTGACCGGAGTTACTCCTATCGCAGAGATGACCAAGCTGATAGAGGAGAGAACAGGGACAACAAAGGGGCAGTTCGGCGGGGTCTTCAAGATAAACCCCCAGGTTGATGATATCCCTGACCAGTTTGCCATATCACATGAAGGAGTAAAGCTTCTCATCCTCGGCTCCATACCTGAAGGTGGAGGCGGCTGCTTCTGTCCGGAGAGTACCTTGTTAAAAAGCCTGCTGCGTCACCTGATCATAAAGAGAGACGAGGCAGTGATCCTCGACATGGAGGCAGGGCTTGAGCACTTGGGAAGGGGCTCTACTGCTGGGATGGATGCCCTTATAGTCGTGGTTGAGCCGGGGCAGAGGTCCATCCAGACCGCCCAGCATATAAAGAAGCTGGCGGCGGACCTCCAGGTGAAGAAGGTCTTTATAGTAGGGAACAAGGTTCAGAACGAGCCAGATAAAGAGCTGATAAAGAACGGCCTCCCGGAGTTCGATCTCCTTGGGTATATGTCGTTCAACACAGCCATAATCCAGGCAGATAAGGAAGGCAGGGCGCCTTATGACCTTGATGAAAGGATTAAGAAAGAGGTTGAAGAGGTTTTGAAGAACCTTGAGAGGAAAATATTAGAGAGGTAAAATCAGATATTATAAGGAGTAGATTATGGAATGTAATAAACTGGGAATGCAAAGCTGTGCTCATATCAATGAGATGGAAAAGAACCGGAGGTTAGAAGCAGCCCTTGAAGGGAATTGGGAGCTGATGATTACCGAAGCACTTGAAGAACAGGAGCAGTATTGCACCTCCTGCGATTCATTTGAACCGATACCTGATTATTCTTAAATCATAAATGCCGCTACTTTCCTTGTCCGGCCTAAGCTAAAACCATTAATTGCTATCGATATCCCTATTCCAGAAGGCTATGGACATTAAAAACGAAATATCAAAACTGAATCCCCGCCAGCAAGAGGCTGTGCTGTGAGGGCCGCCAACCTCGTTTACAAAGGTGTGCCTCCGAAACAGGTCCTTGCAGTGACATTTACCAACAAGGCAGCAAATGAGATGCGGGAAAGGGTCCTCTCCCTATTTGAAGGGGACAAGAAAAAATCACCGGTTATCTCCACCTTCCACTCCTTCTGCCTGAACACAGTCCTGAGGCACGAGATCATGCATCTTGGATACCAGCGAAACTTCACCGTCTTTGATTCCGGCGAACAGATGTCGCTTATAAGGAACCTTATGGGTGATATCGAATCGGAAAAGAGCTTTAAGGCTGACCTCCTGATGGAGAATATCAGCAAGGTTAAAAACGGCATGTTCCGCCTGAACGACCCTAAACGGGACGGGAAGGAGCTGTCGGAGGTGATGAACTCTCTCTATGATAAGTATCATG
>JAENJC010000047.1:0-4744 GCA_016844545.1 Deltaproteobacteria bacterium
ATGTACTCTTTATATTATTGCCAAGCAGCAATGGATTACTGATAAGCTTTTGCCGGTCAAGTTCTAGCGGTCTTATCTAGGTTAGCCTACGCGGCTAACCCCTTTTCTAATATTTTTCTAAAACCACATCTAAGTCTCAGCTGTTGAATAAAGACAGAGTGTTCTCAATGCATCCCTTTTACCACATCGCCTCAACAAATTTATCCATATCCTCTTTAGTATTCATCTCCGTGCCACAAAGAAGAATATGCCTGTCGAGATGTTGGTAGAAGCGCTTCAGAGCAATCCCGCCCCAGATGCCGTTACCTGATAAACTTTTCAGTAGGTTTTCAGGCTCCCTATCCACTTCAATTACAAATTCGTTAAAGGTGGAGGCATTAAAGGCAAGTTTTACACCCTTTATCCCCTGTAAGGCCTTTTTCAGGTATTCTGCCTTGGAGAGATTCAGCCTTGCAAGTTCCATCATCCCCTTTTTCCCGAGCATGCACATATATACAGTTGCTGCCAGGGCGCATAGGCCTTCGTTGGTGCATATGTTCGATGTGGCCTTCTCTCTCCTTATGTGCTGCTCCCTTGTGGAAAGGGTCAGGATAAAACCTCTGTTTCCGTCCTTGTCTGTGGTCTCCCCTACAAGCCGACCAGGCATCTGTCTCATGTACTTTTCTCGGGTGGCAAAGAAGCCGAGGTAGGGCCCTCCAAAAGAGATACTATTTCCAAGAGACTGTCCTTCTCCAATTACGATATCCGCCCCAAGATCTCCAGGAGACTTCAAGAGTCCCAATGATATTGGTTCGCTTATGACGACTATGAATATGGCTCCGTTGTTGTGGGCCAGTTCACCAAGGGTCTTAAGGTCTTCAAGGCAGCCGAAGAAGTTGGGCTGCTGGATAACTAGGCATGATGTTTCTTCATCAATATGCCTTTCTGCTGCCTCTGGAAGGGTCGTCCCCGCTTCAGTGCAGTGCATAATCTCTTCTATTGTTACCTGCTGGGTCTTGAGATATGTCCTGACAACATCCCTGTATTCGGGATGAAGGGCTGAGGATACAACCACCTTTTTGCGGTTGTTTATGCGCCTTGCCATGAGGATAGCCTCAGCTGTAGCAGATGCGCCCTCGTACATGGATGCATTTGCCACATCCATCCCTGTAAGCTGGCAGATCAGGGTCTGATACTCAAATATTGCCTGAAGCGTCCCCTGGCTTATCTCTGGCTGATAAGGGGTGTAGGAGGTGTAAAACTCTGAGCGCAGGAGGGTGTGATTTACTACACTTGGAATGTAATGGTTATAGGCGCCCGCGCCTATGAAGGAGATGTGACCGTCAACAGTAGAGTTTTTGGCACCGAGCTTTTTCATCTCCGCCACCAGCTCCTGCTCGGAGAGGCCTGTAGGTAAGTTTAGCTGGTTTTTAAGCCTCAACTCTTCGGGAATGACATTGAAGAGGTCTTCAAGAGATTTCGCGCCGATGGCCTGAAGCATCTCCATTATATCTCTTTCTGTGTGCGGGACGTAAGGCATATCCTCTCCTTCTCAAAGCTTGTTCAACTCATTTACCAGCAATCGCAGCCTTCCAATATTCCTCTTATTGAATGAGAATACAATCCTCGGAAGATGGAGTATGTCCGGCTCATTGGCCTCCTCAGGGAGTGACTCTGCCAGCATTATCCTTCCGTCCGATATGATATCTGAGAACTGATCATTCAGCGCCTCCACATTCTGCGGTGTCGGCCTCTTTTGGAGCCTGAGGACAAGCTTGTCCTTTACATATCTTGAAGAATGAAAGTTCTTATAAAAACCTGTGATCTCGGACACGGCCTCCTCGACATCGGTGGTTATCTTTATGAGGTTCCAGTCTTCTTCAGAGATGAGCCCACGTCCTGCCATATGTTTTTCTGCATATTCACGCCAGTCATGCCAGTAACGCCCTCCAGGGACATCAAGAAGCACGATAGGTTTCAATTCTGTCTTGCCTGTCTGGACCAGGGTCATGGTCTCAAACCCTTCGTCCATTGTGCCGAATCCGCCCGGGAAAAGGACAAGACCGCTGGACTCCTTGACAAAAAAGACCTTACGGGTAAAGAAGTACCTGAAATTTATCAGCTTGGGGTCTTCAGCTATGTATGGATTGGCATTCTGTTCAAACGGGAGGGCAATGTTAAGGCCGAAGCTGTTGTAACGCCCTGCCCCGCCCTGGGCTGCCTCCATGATCCCGGAGCCTCCGCCGGTTATCACCATAAAACCCTCATGAACTATCCGTCTGGAGAAGTCAACTGCCATTTTATAGGCAGGGTCTTCGGGAGAAGTCCTGGCCGACCCATAGATGGACACCTTCTTTACATCCTTGTATCTGCTGAAGACCTTGAACCCGTAACGCAATTCCCGTAGTGCGGTGTTCACCATCTTTACATCGCCACGGACTGTCCCATCATCAATCATCCGGAAGATGGAAATAACCATATCCCTGTACAGGTCGCCATTTTCGGTCTGCCCTGCCTTGGCAATAAATGCATCGATCTCTGAAACCAGATTTGTGTTTTTTAACTGTTCTGCAATAGACATTCAGTTTTGATCTCCTTTTACTAATGCCTTCCCTGCCTCATATGCATCCTTCTGCGCTGTTGGATGCCTGAGTATGGCCCCTTTATCGTCCACACCGGCAATGCTTAATGTTGCATGTTCAGTGACGCTTATAGATCTGAAAAAAACCTTTGCAGTCAACTCCGAACATTCAAACTCTTTTTCAATTTTCATTCCAGCAACCATGAGCAACAGCCCTTTTCTACCGTATTTGCCAGCCTGGACAGGCTTTTTTAGAAGGTATTTCTCGCACCAGAAAGACTGACACCTGTCGATCATAATTTTTGTCTGGGCGCTGAGCGCGAAGAAAAAGATTGGCGAGGCCAGGATCACCCTGTCGGCCTCTCTGATGGCCTCATAAATCGTTGTCATATCATCTTCATATATGCAAATGCCGGTATTGTCGCAACCTCCACAGTCCTGACAAGGCAGAATATTCATGCTGTTGAGGTCAAACACCTTTACAGAGAATCCCGAATCCTCAATCCCTTTTATTGCCGAGTTCAGGAGTAGTTCAGTATTTCCGCCCTTCCTTGGACTGCCCAACAATGCAACGATCTTCACTCCCTATTCCTCCGATAAAACGGCCTTGGCACTATAACCGCATCCACTACCTTTCCTCTTATCTCAATTCCTATCTTACTCCCCGGAGACACAAATAATGTCTCCACATACCCCATACCTATGAACTTTCGAATAGAAGGGGCGTTCCCCCCGCTTGTGACCTCTCCTATCTTCCTGCCTTCCGCATGGATCGGATAATGGCTTCGAGCAACCCCGCGCCCGACCATCTCAAAACCTGTGAGCCTCTTCTTTATTCCTTCGTGAGCCTGAGTCAGTAATGCCTCTTTTCCTATAAAAGATTTTTTTTGGAATTTAACAAACCGCTCAAGCCCTGCCTCCAGAGGTGTCGTATCCTCCGATATATCATTGCCGTAAAGGGTGTATCCCATCTCAAGCCTGAGCGAATCCCTGGCGCCGAGACCGCATGGTTTTATCCCAAGGTCCTTCCCGGCCTCCATGATCCTGTTCCAGACTTCTTCTGCGGCAGATACAGGTATATATATCTCAAAACCGTCCTCCCCTGTATACCCTGTCCTGGATACGATTGACTTTATGCCCGGGATATTACTTAAAGTGAAGTGATAATACTTTATTAGAGTCAGGTCTGTGTCACATATCTTCTGTAATACCTCCTGTGAAAGCGGCCCCTGAATGGCCAGGACAGCATATTCGGGGCTTAGATTTACCACAGAGGCCATATCTCCTATCCGCTCTTCGAGCCAGGATAGATCACTATCGGCATTGACCGCATTAACACCGAACATGAACCTGTTTTCATTAAACCTGTATAAGGTGACATCGTCTATGATACCGCCTGAGGGGTTGCAGAGTAGGGAATACTGTATCTGATTATCTGTGAGTTTTGAGGCGTCGTTGGTGGTTACAAGCTGGACGGCGTCAAGGGCTTTTGGGCCGGAGACCTCTATCTGTCCAAGGTGGCTAAGGTCAAACAGACCGACAGCGGTTCGGACTGAGATATGCTCCTCTTTCATGCCGGAATATTCAACAGGCATCTCCCACCCGGTAAAGGTAGTCATCCTGGCGCCTAAGGCCGCTTGAAGGTTGTATAATTGTGTCCGTTTGATGTCTGTCAGTTCCGTCAATTTTCCTCTCAAGGATTAAGATATCACTTCGCAGACAGGAGTCAATAAAGATCACGCAGTGATCCTCGTCCCTGCCTTACCTTCCATAGCCTTTTCCATGAACTCAGGGGTTGTGATTATCACATCCCTGCCCCCTGCCTCAAGGAACTCTATGGCCGCCTCTATCTTTGGCCCCATGCTGCCGGGAGCAAACTCCCCGTCCTTGAGGTATTTCCTCGCCTCTTCTATGGTAATACTGTCCAACCCCTTCTGAGTTCCCTTCCCGAAGTTTATATAAGCCCTGTCTACCTGGGTGAGGATTATGAGAAGTTCTGCCCCAATCTCCCTCGCAAGGCAGCTTGTTGCCAGGTCTTTATCAATGACGGCATCTATTCCCTCAAGGGTTCCGTCTGGATGTTCTATAACAGGCACACCTCCGCCGCCAGCTGCGATGACTATGACCCCTCTCTCTGCCAGCATATTTACGACGCCTGCCTCTACTACCCGGATCGGCATGGGT
>JAENJC010000047.1:4755-18667 GCA_016844545.1 Deltaproteobacteria bacterium
GGGGACGACCCTCCGGTATCCCCTGTTGCTGTCCTCCCTTATTGCCCATCCCTTCTCCCTGATGAGGAGTTCCGCCTCGTCCTTTGTGTAAAAAGGCCCGATCGGTTTTGTGGGATTTGAGAAGGCCGTGTCTTCCCTGTCGACCACAACCTGGGTGACCACTGTTACGACATCCCTGACGATCTCTGTCTTTTTGAGTAGATTGTAAAGGGCCTGCTGGATGACAAACCCTATCCCACCTTCGGATTCCGCATCGCAAATGTACAGAGGCATTGGAGGTATGATCTCCTTTGCAGCTTCATTCTGGATCACAATGAACCCGACTATGGGCCCGTTGCCGTGTGTAAGGACTACCCTGTATCCCATCTCAAGAATCCTGGCGATGGAGGCCGTCGCAGCATTCATGTGCTCAGTCTGCTCCTCAATGGTCCCCTTTTCACCCCGCCTTATCAGGGCGTTCCCGCCGATAGAGACTATGGCAAGTTTCTTCATGACTTAATAAACTCCTCTACCATCTCCTTAATTCCAGGCCTCCCTATCTCCTCTACCTCATACCTTACCGTTACCGTCGGCCTGTTTATCTTTATGATCTTACCCAGGTCCACAGGGGTTGCTATAAGGACGAGGTCGCAGGGGGTACTGTTTATTGTATCCTCCAAGTCCTTTATCTGCGCCTTTGAATACCCCATTGCAGGGATAAGCTCCGTCAGGCCGTTATATGAATCGAGTATCTCTTTGATGGAGCCTCTTGCATACGGTCCGGGTTTCACAAGCTCAGCCCCATGTCTCTTTGCAGCTATAACTCCTGCCCCGTATGACATCCCGCCGTGGGTCAATGTCGGTCCGTCTTCAACCACCAGGACCCGCTTCCCCTTTATATCCATTCCGTCCTCCAATGTAATACGAGAGGCCGTGTAAATGATCTTTGCATCAGGGTTTACGCCTTTTATGTTCTCCATGACGGTCTTTACATCCTCTTCCTTGGCTGTATCCATCTTGTTTATTATAAGACAATCGGCCCTCATGAGGTTTGCCTTACCAGGATAGTATAAGAGTTCATGTCCGGGCCTGTGTGGGTCCAAGACCACGATTTCCAGATCGGGCCTGATAAACGGAAGGTCGTTGTTCCCGCCGTCCCAGACAATTATTTCAGCCTCTTTCTCTGCCTCCCGCAGCACATCGCCGTAATCAATCCCTGCGTAGACGATGATGCCTGCATCTATCAAGGGTTCGAACTCCTCTCTCTCTTCAATGGTGCACTCTGAAATGTCGTCATGGGATGAAAACCTCTGGACCCTCTGCTTTAAAAAGTCCCTGTATGCCATAGGGTGGCGGATAGCTACGACATCTTTTCCCATCTCCTTAAGGATGCGGCAGATAAGTCTCGTGACGCCGCTCTTCCCGCACCCTGTTCTCACGGAGCAGACCGAGATGACGTGCCTTGATGAATTCAGCATGGTCCTTTCCGCCCCCAGCAGGTGAAAATCGGCGCCCAGGGCATTCACGAGGGACGCCCTGTGCATCACATATTCATGGGAGACGTCGCTGTAAGAAAAAAAGACATCGGAAACGCCGAGGTTTTTTATCAGGTTCGGGAGCTCATTTTCGGAAAAGATGGGTATACCTTTTGGGTACAGAAGGCCCGCAAGCTGGGGAGGGTATCTCCTGTCATTGGCAATAGGTATCTGGGCGGCTGTAAATGCCACAACCTCGAACTCCGGGTCCTCCCTGAAACAGGTGTTGAAGTTATGGAAATCCCTCCCTCCGGCGCCCATTATGATAACCCTTTTTCTCATACGATAGATTAAACCACAAAAAGCTGAAGTTTGCCACAGTACCAGGTGAGGTGTTTGACACGGACGCCAACATTGGCTAATATTCAGAGCGGAGGGCTCAAAATCATTATGAAGACAAGGATTGAAAAGGATTCACTTGGTGTCATGGAGGTGCCTGTTGATGCCTATTACGGCATCCATACGGTCAGGGCCATGGATAACTTCTCCATCAGCGGCCTCAGGGCAGAGCCGTCCTTTGTAACCGCCACTGTCCGGGTAAAAAGGGCTGCTGCCATGGTAAATAGATCTCTGGGGGTTCTTGGCAAGGATATAGCGAATGCGATAATCCAGGCCTGCGATGAGATCGTGGAGGGAAGGCTCAGGGAACATTTCGTTGTGGACGTGTTCCAGGCAGGGGCCGGGACATCCCACAACATGAATGTCAACGAGGTCATTGCCAACAGGGCCATAGAGATAATGGATGGAAAGAAGGGGGACTACTCCATTGTCCATCCCAACGACCATGTGAACCTTTCTCAGTCCACCAACGACGTATTTCCAACGGCCATGAGGTTGGCCGCCATCTCCATGCTAAAGGAGCTTCTACCCACACTTACCCGGCTGGAAGTGACCCTTAAGGCCAAGGGTGAGGAGTTTTACCCTGTGGTCAAGGCAGGGAGGACCCACCTCCAGGATGCTACACCCATAAGGCTTGGACAGGAGTTCATGGGATATTCGGTATGCATAAGGAAGAACGTACATAGGATAGAGATGGCCTCTGAAGGGCTTTATGAGCTTGGTATTGGCGGGACAGCGGTTGGGACGGGTATGAATTCAAACACACTTTACAGGGGAATGGTGATAGAGGAGCTTAGAAAGGAGACAGGTCTTGACCTCAAAGCGTGTGACGATCTTAGGGAGTCCATGCAGTCCATGACAACCTTTGTTGCCCTATCCGGGGCATTGAAGGGGATAAGCCTGGACCTTATAAGAATAGCCAATGACCTGAGGCTCCTCAGCTCCGGCCCTATGACAGGGCTCAGGGAGATAGAGCTTCCGGCAGTCCAGGCAGGCTCATCCATAATGCCTGGCAAGGTAAACCCTTCCATGGCAGAGATGCTTGACATGGTCTGCTTCCAGGTCACAGGCAACGACCTTACCATCTCTATGGCCTCGCAGGCGGGTCAGCTGGAGCTGAACGTAATGATGCCCGTAATCTCCCACAACCTCCTTCAGTCCATAAAGATACTCAATAACGGGGTTTCCGCCTTTACAGAGAGGTGCATAAAGGGTATAAAGGTGGACGGGGATAGGTGCAGGGAGTATGCCGAAAAGAGCCTCGGTATTGTTACTGCTCTGACCCCATACATTGGTTACGAGGCGTCGGCCAGGATAGCCCAGGAGGCCCTTTCATCCCGAAAGGGGATAAAGGATGTGGCAATTAATAAGGAGGTCTTGAGCAGGGAGGAGCTGGAAAGGGTGTTGGATGTCGAGAGGATGACTGAACCGGGGGAAAAGTAATGCTCAACTGGTTTTTTCAAAGGGTCACAGCCATATTCCTTGTATTAGGGATGGCTGTTCATGTCCTTGTGCTTCCCCTTGGAGGGGAGAGGTTGTCCTATTCCCTGACCTCGGGAAGGCTCTCCCACATGGGATGGATTGTATTTGACCTTCTCCTCCTTTTATCCTGCATATACCACGGATTAAACGGGATATGGGGTGTAATCCTTGATTACAACCCTAAATATTTAAAGACCACCATAGGTTACACCCTTTTTACCATTTCCTTGATCTTCTCCATCCTTGGTGTAGCTGCCATACGAGGTTTCAGGTAATGGGATTTATCAAAGAGCTTTACCTGAACAGGCACCCTGGGCAGTACGCCTTTTCAATGCACAGGGTCACCGGGGTTGTCCTTACCATCTATCTTCTTTTACACATAACCCTCCACAGCACGGCACTACTGTTTGGCCCCGATATATACGACAAAGTTCTTTTAACCCTGGAAAACCCCTTTGGACGCCTCCTGGAGCTACTGACGATGCTTGCTGTTGTGATCCACATGTCAAACGGGTTAAGGCTCCTCTTGATAGACTTCTTTGACATGGCAAGGGGGCACAGGAGGCTGGCCTTTCTGGCAGTATCCTTTACTGTTATATTCATGGGATATGCGGTCTGGGTGATTCTATGATCTATCATCAGGCAATAATCGTGGGAGGAGGGCTGGCAGGGCTTAGGGCAGCCATAGAACTGAACAGATGGGGTATAGATACGGCCATTATCTCAAAGGTCCATCCCCTGAGGTCCCATACTGTTGCTGCCCAGGGAGGGATAAATGTGGCCATCGGGAATAACCCCCTTGCCGCATCGGACAGCCCTGAAACCCATGCCTTTGACACCATAAAGGGAAGCGACTACCTGGCTGACCAGGGTGCGGTATTGAAGATGTGCCGGATGGGGCCGGGGCTCGTCTATGAGATGGAGCACTGGGGATGTCCATTCAGCAGGAATGACGAGGGAAGGATTGCCCAGAGGCCATTTGGAGGGGCAGACTTCCCAAGGACATGCTATGCGGCAGACAGGACCGGGCATGCCCTCCTTAACACCATCTTCGAGAGGGCTGTCTATCATGAAATCGCCATTTACTCCGAGTATCTTGTAACCTCTCTGGCCTTGGATGACGGGGTCTGCCAAGGGCTTATCGCCCTTGACCTGAAGAGCGGAATGCTTGTCCCTTTTTCCTCTGATGCAGTGATATTTGCCACCGGTGGGGCAGGGAGGCTCTATGGGAGATCCACCAATGCCCTGATAAACACCGGGATCGGCACGGCTATACCCTACCGGGCAGGTGTGCCGCTTAAGGATATGGAGTTTATCCAGTTTCACCCGACAACTCTTTTCGGTACGAACATCCTTGTCTCCGAAGGGGCAAGGGGAGAGGGGGCCTATCTCCTTAATAAAAGCGGGGAGAGGTTCCTGGCAGATTATGAAGACTCCAGGGAAAAGATGGAGCTTTCCCCAAGGGATATAGTGGCGAGGAACATGGTCCGGGAGATGGAAAAGGGGGGAGGCTTTGAAGGGGGACACCTCCACCTGGACCTGCGCCACCTTGGAAAACAGAAGATAGAGGAGAGGCTTCCGGGAATAAGGGAGCTTTCCATGAAGTTTGCGGGTATAGACCCTGAGATGGAACCCATACCTGTCCAGCCTGGACAGCATTACACAATGGGCGGGATCGATACGGACGCAGAGGGAAAGACCGTTGTTAAAGGATTTTTTGCTGCCGGAGAATGTGCCTGTGTAAGTGTCCACGGCGCCAACAGGCTTGGAGGGAACTCCATCCTTGAGGCCCTGGTGTTCGGGGCCATTGCGGGTGAGGGGGCTGCCTCATATATCGAGGGGAAGGAGAAGATGAGAGAGGAAGGGATGGTCCTTGATTCCCTGAAGAGGGAAGAGGAGGAGATTAAAAACCTGATGGCGTCGGCAGGGAAAGAAAGGGTTCCTGACCTTTGGGAGGGGATAAACAGGGTCATGGACGATAATGTAGGGATATTCAGGGAAGAAAGGTCCCTTAAAGAGGGATTGGACAAGGTAAGGGAGTTAAAGGAAAGATCTAAGGCACTTGCCTTGTCATACAAAGGGAAGTCCTTCAATTACGAACTGTATTGGGGCCTGGAGCTTCAAGGTAGCCTTGATGTGGCAGAGGCCGTAATCCTTGGGGCCCTGGAGAGGAGGGAGTCGAGGGGTTCCCACTTTAGAAGGGACTATCCTGTGAGAAATGACGGATCTTTTCTGAAGCATTCGATAGTTAAATATACAGAAGAGGAGCCGTCCTTGATTTATAGAGATGTCGACATAATCCTCTTTGAGCCAAAGGAGAGGAGGTACTGATGGAGAGGACCTTCAGGGTAATGCGTTGCGATCCAGAAAAGGACAAAAAACCGTATCTTCAGGAATACCAGGTCTCTGCAAGGGACGGGATGACGGTCCTTGAGGGGTTGTTTTATATTCAGAGGAGGCTCGACCCTTCCCTGGCCTTCAGGTTTTCATGCAGAGGCTCGGTCTGCGGCTCATGCGCCATGAACATAAACGGAAGGAACAGGCTTGGATGCGAGACACAGGTATCCTCTCTGAAAGGGGTTATTAAGGTCAGGCCCCTTGGGCATTTTAAGGTCTTGAGGGACCTTGTGGTGGAGCTTGATGGATTCTGGGAGAAATACAGGAGGGTAAGGCCTTACCTCATCCCTTCATCCTTACCCCCTGAAAAGGAGAGACTCCAGAGCCCGGAGGAGAGGGGAAGGATCGGGGATACCGCAGACTGCATACTCTGCGCCAACTGCCATGGTTCATGCACTGTTACAGGGACAGACAGCGAGTATCTCGGCCCCGCTGCCCTCTTGAAGACGGACAGGTTCCTCAGGGACAGCAGGGATGTGGCAGGAGATGAGAGAATAAGGATAGTAGATGGGGTTCACGGGATTTGGAGGTGCCACACCATACTGAGCTGCCAGGATGTTTGCCCAAAAGAGCTGAGTCCCACCTCATCCATCATGGACATGAGGAAGAGGCTGGTAAGGAAGAGGGGTAACGATGGGCGTTGATGAAAAGAAGGTCTTTTATCTTGGTTTTATACATAAGGTGGTGTATAATTTTTACCCTTAAGATAGCTATTTTTATCAGGAGAGTGTTGTGAAATACGGCGAGAAAGCCATAAAAGACGCGAAGATAGAGCCCTGGGAAAACCCTTATACTGACAGGGACTACCGCGTAGATATCTCGTTCCCTGAGTTCACATGCCTTTGTCCGCGGTCGGGGTATCCTGATTTCGCAACCATAAGGATAAGCTATGTGCCGGACAAATATATAGCGGAACTGAAGTCCCTGAAACTGTACCTTAACTCATTCAGGGACGAGCATATATCCCATGAGTCTTCTACGAACAAGATATTCGACGAGCTTAAAAATGCCCTTAAACCAAGGTCCCTGGAGGTTATTGGCGACTTCAATGAAAGGGGAAATGTGAAGACGGTTATCAGGGTGACGATGTAATATGCTGTTATGCCCATTTTGCGGTAATGAGCTGAAAGAAAAGTCGGCTGGCGGCTGGAACTGCCAGTGCGGGGAGTTCGTCCCTGAAGGGTACGCCAAGAATACAGCCAGCTGCCAGTGCGAAGGTTGCAAAATCGTAAATGTCTGCCCTATCAAAAAGCTGGGCGGTGACCCTCTCCGTAAGGAGTTCGGGGTCATGGCTTGAGCTATCAGCTTTCCACAAAGCCACCAATCATCCCTATGGACCCCATATCCAAAGACCTGAACCGCTGGATATCAATTCTCCTGACCGTATGGAGAAGGCGCAGGAAATATAAAAACGGCCCTTCTGACAGACTCTTGCCTAATGAGCTGAAGGAGGTTGCCGCAGGGGTCAAGATACTTTCTTCCGGCCTGACAGGGAAAAGGGAACTGGTGGGAAAGGGATACATGGACGACCCTGCCCTTCTTGGAGCCTATCTCCTCTTCTATTGGCCTGTCTCATATGCCCAGGCCCGGTATGTTCTGGGGTATTTGCCTTCAAGGCCCCGTTCTGTCCTGGACCTTGGAAGCGGACCTGCCCCGATGTCGTTTGCCTCCCTTGACCACGGCGCAAGCGAGGTAGTTGCCGCCGACAGGAGCGAACCGGCTCTTCGGCTGGCTGCAGAGCTTGCAGGAGAGGCCGGGGAGCCGCTTGCAGTAAGGGGATGGGACCCTTTGAGGGGAGAGAAGATTCCAGATGGGAGCTTTGACCTTGCGATAATGGGGCACCTCCTCAACGAACTCTGGGTTGGTGACTCAGATGAGGCAGGGAAGATATGCGACCTGATAGAGAGGGTCAGTGGGAGCCTGAGGAAGGGAGGGGCAGTAACCATTATAGAGCCTGCGCTGCTCTTGACGTCCCGCAGGCTCCTGGGAATCAGAGACATCCTTGTGAAAAGGGGCTTTCCAGTACTTTCCCCCTGCCTTTTTAAAGAGGATTGCCCTGCCCTGAAGAAGGAAGGAAACACCTGCCATACAGACCGCTCATGGGAACCTCCTAGGACTGCCGGATGGGCGGATATTCAGGATAGTTTCCGAGATGCTTGAAAGCAACAAGAGGCTTCGCCTTATGGGATGCGGCCCTGAAGGGCGCATAGGGCTGTCACTTATGGAGAAAAACATGACAGATGACAACAATCTCTTCCTGCGTCTAAAGAGGGGTGATGTAGTCAGGATAACAGGGGGAGAGGAGCGGGAGAGCGGGATAGCTCTGACGGAAAAGAGCAGAATCACAATACTAGCACATGCCGGCAAGCCCCTGCCTGAGCCCTGGGAGATGAAAGGCTGACGCTTTTTTGTTTGTGACGGCCTTTTACTAACTTTCTATTTTTGACAGTAGGGAGGAGATGCTGTATATTTCTGAATAATCCACATTTTGCAATAAAATCAAATTAACCTGCTAAAGTCAGTATGCAATTAAACCTTTTAAGGAAGGTGCCTTGCTGTTGCTAAAAGTCCAGATGACTTACAAGAACATCCAGAGGATGAGGCACATAGTAGCAGTCCTTATCAAACACGGTTTTTACAGTGTTGTGGAGAGGATGAACCTCCACCGCATCCTGCCTCTGTCAAAGAGGCTCAGGAAAAGGGCTGTGGAAGAGGCAGAGCTCTCACTCCCTGAGAGGATAAGGCTGGTATTTGAAGAACTCGGCCCCACATTTATAAAGCTCGGACAATTACTAAGCACCCGCCCAGACATCTTCTCTGAGGAGTATCTCGAGGAGTTCAGGAAGTTCCAGGACAAGGTCCCGCCATTTTCGTTCGATAAGGCGATCCAGCAGATAGAGGGCGAATTCAAGCGGAAGGTTGACGAGCTTTTCCTCGAGATTGAGAATGAGCCGATTGCCGCTGCTTCCATTGCCCAGGTGCACAGAGCAGTCCTTCTTGACGGCAGGGAGGTGGTGGTCAAGGTTCAGAGACACGGGATAGAAAAGACCATTGATACCGATATAAGTATCATGTATACCCTCGCCAATCTCCTCCTCAAATACTTTCCAGAGCTTGCCATCCTGGGCCCGGTTGCCATAGTTGATGAGTTTTCAAGAACTATCAGGGTTGATGAGTTTTCAAGAACTATCAGGAAGGAGATGAACTTTACCCTTGAGGCCTCCAATACCATGAAGTTCAGGAACATGTTCAAAGACAACCCTCATGTATATATTCCCGACGTGTACTGGGAGTTTACAAGCAATAGGGTCCTCACCCTCGAGCGTATAAAGGGAATAAAGATAGATAATGTTGAAAAGCTGAAAAATGAGGGAATAGACCCTGCAAGGATCGCACACATTTTAGGGGAGACGTTCCTCAGGATGGTGATGGTGGAGGGTTTCTTCCACGGAGATTTCCACGCAGGGAATATATTTGTCCTCGGACCGGAAGAGATAGCGCTGGTCGATTTCGGCATTACAGGGAGGATAACGGATGAGCTTAAAGAGAGCCTTGCCACTATGTTCATCGGTCTTGCAACCCAGGACTACGACACCCTCGTGGATGAGTATGCCAGGATGGGTCTTCTCCCCGATGGGATTGACCTGGTGGAGTTCAAAAGGGACTACAGGGACCTCATGGAGCCGTTTTTTGTAAAACCGTTTGAACACACCAGCCTGGGTGAACTGCTTATGGGTTATATAAGGGTATCTTTCAGATACGGGATAAAGCATCCCAAGGAACTGCTTCTCCTGAATAAGTGCACAATCGAGATAGAGGGGATAGGAAGACTTCTGGATCCGAAGATAGATCTTCTCAAAGAAGCCCAGCCCTATGCAAAGGAGTTTATAAAGGAGCGCTACCGTCCTGGGAAGATTATAGGAGGAGTTATTGATGACATTAAGGAGGTCAATGCCCTGGTAAAGGAGGCCCCCTCCCAGCTCAGGCAGATAATGAAGAAGATGGTAAACGACAAGTTCACCATTGACTTCGTACATGTAGGTCTTGAAAACTTTTACAGCGAGATAGACCGCTCCTCCAACAGGGTTTCATTTGCCCTGATAATTTCCGCCCTGATAATCGGCTCCTCCATGGTAATACAGTCCGGGTTAGGACCTATGTTTATGGGCTTTCCAATTGTAGGTATAATAGGATTCGCCATCGCAGGGATTCTGGGACTTGCCCTCGCCATCTCGATATTGAGGTCTGGAAGGTTTTAAAAGAAGTGGTCGGTGGCCGGTGGTCAGGGGTCAGTGAAAGAAAAATTAAAGGCAGGGCCGGTTAGCAAAGAGGCAGGCAGTGACTAAAGTTAAGAGCTATCAGGATTTGGATGTCTGGAAAAAGGCCATGGATTTAGTGATAGAGTGCTACAAAGCGGTAAACAAGTTCCCTAAAACGGAACTCTATTGTTTGAGCAGTCAACTTCAGCGTGCTGCGGTTTCAGTTCCGGCCAATATTGCTGAAGGACAGGGGAGATGGCATACAAAAGAATTTATTAACCATTTGTCTATAGCCTACGGTTCACTTGCCGAGTTAGAAACCCATCTTCAGATTGCTGAGCGATTACAGTACATCGATAAATCTCAATTAAATCACTTCATGAATATGACCGGAGAGATCGGAAGAATGATCAATGGCTTAGGCAGAGCCTTGGAGAGTAACAATGGTAAATAATTTGCCGCTTATTGATTGTTTTGTGGTTTATTACCGACCGCTGACCACCGACCACTGGCTACTATATGAACTGACCACCGGCCACCGACCACCGGCCACTGGAGTTTTTCATTGACAACACTGATGCTTTTCACATTACTCGGTGAAGTCGGCCTGCTTCTCTACGGGATAAAGCTCGCAGGGGACGGGCTTCAGAAGGCCGCCGGCGCCAGGATCAGGGGGGTTCTCTCCTCCCTTACCAGAAACAGGCTCGTTGCAGTGGTTGTCGGCGCCGTTATAACCATACTCCTCCAGTCGTCCAGCGCTACATCTGTCATGCTGATAGGATTCGTCTCCTCAGGCCTCCTTGCCCTTCCTCAGACCATCGGGGTCATCCTTGGCGCTGATATTGGAACCACCGTCACGGTACAGCTCTTGTCCGTGAATATTTACGACTATGCCGTCATTGTTGCAGGGGGTGGAGTTGCAATGATGTTTCACGGCAAGGCGGAGGTAAAGAGCGTCGGCCAGGGGATACTCGGTTTTGCCTTTGTCTTCATGTCTATAGGGCTCATGTCTCAAACCGTCAGCCCTATAAAGAATAACGAGCTGTTCCGGGGGATACTTCTTTCACTTCAGGACAGCCCTTTCCTGATCCTCCTTATCTCCGCCGTCTTTACAGCTATTGTGCACAGCAGCGCTGCAACCATCGGGATAGCCCTCGCATTTTCCCTCCAGGGGCTTATAACATTGGAAGGGGCCATACCCCTGATACTTGGCGCCAACATAGGCACTTGCGCCACCGCCCTTGTTTCCAGTATAGGCGCTACGTTTGAAGCCCGCCAGGTGGCTGCAGCACATATCATCTTTAAATTTCTGGGTGTCATCCTTTTTTACCCTTTTATGGGCCCAATGGCGGAGCTAGTAAGTCAGTCGGCTACGGATATACCAAGGCAGATTGCCAATGCCCATACCTTTTTCAATCTGGCTATTACCGTAATAATCCTTCCCTTTGCGGGCCCTATGGCAAAGTTAATCCAGAGATTGGTCCCGGAGACAGCGGCGGCGGAGAGGTTCTCAACTAAGTATCTGGATGAAAGGGTGTTGAGCTCCCCGTCCCTTGCGCTGGGTCAGGCAACGCGGGAGGCCCTGCGTATGGCTGACATAGTCCAGGAGATGTTTAAAAACAGCATAGAGGTATTCAAGAAGAATGACCTGGAACTTGCGGAAAGGCTTGAGGAGAGGGATGACGATGTTGACCTGTTGGACAGGGAGATCAAACTCTACCTTACAAGGCTCAGCCCCGAAAGCATGGAAGAGACGCAGTCCGGGAGGCAGATACTTATAATCTCCTTTATAAACGACATGGAAAACATAGGTGACATAATAGACAAGAACCTCATGGAGTTGGCTAAGAAGAAGATCGCCAAGGGACTTTCATTCTCTAAAGACGGGCTTGCGGAGATATGCGAACTGCATCAGAATATACTTGAGAACTTCGACCTCGCCATTTCCACTTTTGCCGCCGGAGACGATGAGCTTGCCAGAAAGCTGATCAGGCACAAGGAAGGGGTGAGAGAGAAGGAGCGGGAATTGAAACAGGCCCACATCCAGAGGCTTCAGATGGGGTTAAGGGAATCAATAGACACAAGCGCCATTCACCTTGATGTACTTTCAAACCTCAAGAGGATAAACTCCCATATCTGCGATATCGCATATACAATGCTGGCAGGGAAATAAAAACAGTGGTCGGTGGTCAGTTGCACAGAACGTTCCCTCCCCTGGCGGGAGTACCCACGGGGCATAAAGGGATTGAGGGGAGGGGGAGCTTAATGAAAGCTCACCCCCACCCTGACCCTCCCCCGTCAAGGGGGAGGGAAAATCAATGTCTATTCTTAGGAGAAGAGATTATCCTTGACACTGGCGGCCTGGCACCTTAAAATAACTGCCTGTTGCTGGTTTGGTTTAGGATTGGTTGGGTTGTTTTTTCTGACTACTGACCACCGGCCGCTGACTTCTGAAAAGCGAGAGTGGCGAAACTGGCAGACGCACCAGACTTAGGATCTGGCGGGTAAAACCTTAGGGGTTCAACTCCCCTCTCTCGCACCAATAATACCAATTTGCATTCAAATAAAGACTTTTGAATGCTCAGGTATAATACCAAGTAAGCTTTCATTAGTCTCAATAGTAGATGTTTGAAAGCAACTTGGTATAAAAAATGCCCGGGTGGCGGAACTGGTAGACGCAAGGGACTTAAAATCCCTCGGTGCTATGCGCTGTGCCGGTTCGATTCCGGCCCCGGGCACCAATTAATAATTCAAAGGGATGCAGTAAGGTCCATAAACCCGCTCAAAAGGCGGGTTTTTTTATTGCCTGATGTCCGATGTGGTGTTATAATGTTTGTCAGAATCCGGGGTAACTGGGGGTAACTTTTCCCATAAGTTACCCCCACGGCAAAACAGTTACCCCCAAAGGAGGACAAAATGTCAATGACAGACGTGAAGGCACGCACGGCAAAGGCAAAAGAAAAGCCATACAAGCTATCTGACGGTGACGGTCTTTTTCTCCTTGTTAACCCTGCCGGGGGTAAGTGGTGGCGTTTCAAGTATCGATTCGGGGGTAAGGAAAAACTGATTTCTTTCGGCACTTATCCTGAAGTGTCCCTGGCCGATGCGAGAGAGAAGCGGGACGCGGCGAGGAAGCAGGTTGCTGCCGGAATAGACCCAGGGGAGTTACGGAAGGCACAGAAAGCTTCAACGAGAGCCATTTCTGAAAACACCTTCGAGGTCGTGGCGCGAGAATGGCACGGCAAGTATTCTAAGACATGGTCTATTGCTCATGCCGCAAATATAATATATAGATTGGAAAAAGAGGTATTCCCCTGGCTGGGTGCGCGCCCCATTGAAGAGATCAAGGCCCCGGAACTCCTTAAAGTATTGCGCAGGGTGGAATCAAGGGGGGCACTGGACACGGCGCACCGGGTAAGAAATACTTGCAGCCAGGTCTTCAGGTATGCCGTGGCCACCGGGAGGGCCGAACGCGATCCGGGAGCCGACCTGAGGGGGGCCTTGCCTCCGGTAAAGAACAACCATTTTGCAGCACCCACTGACCCTAAGGATGTTGCCCCCTTACTAAGGGCAATAGATGACTATCAAGGCTCTTTTATTGTACAGTGCGCCCTGAAACTTGCCGCATTATTTTTTGTACGTCCCGGAGAACTTAGGCAGGCAGAATGGGAAGAGATTAACATTGATACAGCGGAGTGGAATATACCGGGGTCACGCATGAAGATGAAGGAAGCGCACCTTGTACCTCTTTCAAAGCAGGCGCTTGATATCCTCCAAGAACTAAAGGCATTGACCGGACACAGCAAATCTGTATTTCCGTGCCACCGCTCACCCCTTCGCTGCATGAGTGAGAATGCAGTAAATGCAGCTTTAAGGCGCATGGGCTTTGAAAAATCCGAGATAACCGGGCATGGTTTCAGG
>JAENJC010000048.1 GCA_016844545.1 Deltaproteobacteria bacterium
GGTGGAGCCATAGGGTTCTGTCTGGCTAACAACGAAGCCCCTCCACTTACTATCAGGGTAAACTCCACAGCTATTTCAAGGGAAGAACTGCTCCTAAGGCTTTCTGCGGCTGGTTATGATGCAACCGTTGCCACTTTTTCCCCTTCAGCTCTGAACTTAAGGGCTAAAGGAAATGTGACGACTATCCCTGGTTTCATGGAGGGGCTCTTTACAATCCAGGATGAGACGTCACAGCTCATATCATTTATCCTCGACCCGCAGCCAGGCGAAAAGATACTTGATGCCTGCTCCGCTCCAGGCGGCAAGGCCGGGCACATTGCAGAGCTTATGGCCGACACCGGAGAGGTTGTTGCCCTGGATATAAAGCCTAAGGGAGTTAACAAGATTGAGGAAAATATCAAGAGGCTCGGCCTTAAATCTATAAAAACTAAGGTATTGGATGCGGCAAAACCTCTGGCCTTTAAAGAAGGGGAATTTGACAGGATTCTCCTTGATGCGCCGTGTTCGGGGACAGGTGTCTTGAGGAGGCACCCGGAGGGGAAGTGGCAAAAGAGAGAGAAGGGCATCTTCGAACTGACATGGAGACAGAGGGCGCTGATAGAAAATCTCTCAAGGTATCTGAAGCCTGGAGGGGTCATGGTTTACAGTGTCTGCTCAGTGCTAAGGGAGGAATGGGAGGGAGTTATTGACGCCTTTCTGGCGTCACACAAAGATTTTATCCTGGAGCCCGCTTTCCCCAAGACCGAAGATGCGGGAGAGAGGTTTGTTTGCAACAGGGGGCTCTTTAAGGTATACTCTCATACCTATGGGATGGACGGTTTCTTTGCGGCAAAACTGAGAAAGATAGGCAATAGGTGAAAGAGATATGTTTAAAATCATAGAAAAGACTGAGCTTGCTCCAAAGATAGTAAAACTGGTTATTGAGGCCCCACAGGTTGCGAAGAAGGCCCTACCAGGGCAGTTTGTGATGGTCATGGCGCAGGAAGAGGGTGAGAGGATCCCTCTTACCATAGCAGGATGTGATGCAGTTAAGGGAACCATAGATATAGTTTTTATGGAGATAGGTAAGACAACGGTCCTTCTCGGGAAGATGAGGGAAGGCGATTTTGTCCCAACCCTTCTTCTGGGGACCCCAAGCCGGATAGAGAAGTTTGGGACAGTGGTGTGTATAGGCGGCGGGGTCGGTGTCACAGCAGTATATCCCGTAGCCATGGGATTGAAAAAGGCTGGAAATCTGGTAATAGGGATTGTGGGGGCGAGGAAGAAGGAGCTGGTGATTTTTGAAAAGGAGATGAAATCGGCTACTATCGCACTAAAGATAGGTACGGATGATGGTAGCTACGGTATAAAGGGTTTTGTGACGGATATCCTAAAGGAGATGCTTGAGGTAGGGACACATATCGATCTGGTTTATGCCGTAGGCCCTCTGCCCATGATGCGTGCAGTTTCAAATCTGACAAAGCCTTACGGGATAAAGACTCTGGTCAGCCTGAACCCCATAATGGTGGATGCAACTGGGATGTGTGGCGCCTGCCGTGTTACAGTTGGCGGGGTAACAAGGCTTTGCTGTGTGGAAGGCCCTGATTTCGACGGTCACCTTGTTGATTTTGATGAGCTCGCGAAGAGACAGAAGAGCTATCTGAAGGAAGAAAAAGAGATAATGAACATGTAGGGGCGAATCTTGTATTCGCCCGTCAGATTGGGCGATCACCAGGATCGCCCCTACGAAATGTTTATTTACACGGCCCCACAACGGCACCACCTGACGACACCCAGCTTCCTATCCCGCCCTTCAGGTTCTTTACCTTCTTGAATCCAGCGCCGTCCAGTATTTTGGATGCCCTTGCAGACCTCACTCCAGCTGCGCAATAAACAATTATCTCCTTTTGAGGGTCAAGCTCCTTAAACCTTGTATTGACCTGGGCCAGAGGGATATGGATGCTCTCAGGTATCTTGCAGTTGGCGACCTCATCGTCCTCCCTGACATCAAGGAGGACGACACCACCCTTTGCCATCTTTTCCTTAAGCTCCTTCTCTGTTATTTCATCGTAGGCAAAGACAAGCCCTCTGCTCAGGAGTACGACTGCAACAACAATAATGATGCCGATTATCCCAACTATTTTCATGATAATGCCTCCTTCTGAAATTTATGGTTTGAACTATAACAAACAGGAGAGAACTTGACAAGGTCTTTGGCCGAGAGTGTCTTCGGCCGAGAGTTCCATCCTTTCGAGCTTGATTGGCATTAAGGTTTGCTGTACCATCTCTTTAATCCCTTTTTAGTTTTCGGGTTTCACTGAACTGGTGATGAGTATACATGAGCGAAACCATTTATTCAAGAAGGGGTTTTGCTTATAGCAAAGGGGAACTATGGATATATCTGTCGTCATTCCGGTCTTGAACGAAGAAAAGGTAATTGAAAGAAATCTGAGAGACCTAAACAAAAATCTAATAACCGAAACTATCGTCTCCGATGGTGGAAGCAATGACGATACAGTTGTAATAGCAAGCAGGTTTGCAAAAGTTGTGCACTCGAACCCCGGCAGGGGAGCTCAGATGAACTTTGGTGCGAAGGCAGCTACGTGTGATATCCTTCTTTTTCTGCACGCTGACACAATCCTTCCAGATCAGTGGAGAGATAGGATACTCTCTTCAATGGCTGATGAGGGCGTTGTTGGCGGAGCTTTCAGCCTTTCGATAGATTCAGATCGCTTGTCTCACCGTATTATAGCAGCCACTGCAAATCTCAGGTCAAGGCTTACAAAGCTCCCTTATGGCGATCAGGGGATATTTGTGAAAAGATCTGTATTTGAAAAGATAGGCGGTTTCAAAGATATACCGATAATGGAGGATGTTGACCTTATGCGGAGATTAAAAAAGAGCGGAAAGGTTATTATCCTTGACGATAAGGTTAAGACATTAGCCAGAAGATGGGAGAAGGAGGGGGTTGTTTATTCAACCCTCAGAAACTGGCTGTTGCTAACTCTCTTTTATATGGGAGTGACGCCTGAGAGGCTCTATAAGCTCTACAGGGCAGTGCGGTAGCTGTATTATATTGATATTGAATTCCTTGACCAAATCTGATTAGTCCGGTATATTTCACTCTATGAGAAGAACAAAGATCGTTGCAACTATCGGCCCAGCATCCAGTTCCCCGAAGATAATAGATGAGCTCCTTTTGGCTGGAGCAAATGTATTCCGGCTAAACTTTTCCCATGGCACACAGGAAGAACACAGGGCCGTCATCTCTGATATCAGGGGCGCTGCCTTGAGGCTTGACCTGCCTGTGGCCATACTCCTTGACCTCCGTGGCCCAAAGATAAGGACAGGCCTTCTGGAAAAAGGAAGCATAGAGTTAAAGCCGGGCCAGATGATTACCATAACAACCGAAGAAATAAAGGGGAATGAAAGGGTTATATCCACCACATACAAAGAGTTGCCAAAGGACGTTAAACCCGGAGACAGGATACTTATTGACGACGGTCTTATGGAAGTCAAGGTTAAAGCTGTTTCTGAAAACAATGTTGACTGTGAAGTTGTTTATGGAGGGATACTGAAGGAGAGCAAGGGGATGAACCTGCCTGGCGTTCATGTAAGCGCTCCTTCTCTGTCAAAGAAGGATATGGATGACCTTGATTTTGGTATATCTCAGGGCGTGGATTATATAGCCCTTTCCTTTGTCAGGAAGTCGGCCGACGTGGTTGAGCTGAAGGATTATCTAAAGAAGAATGGAGCGGACATCCCTGTAATAGCCAAGATAGAAAAGCCGGAGGCATTAAAAAACCTGGAGGCAATTCTTGAGGAGTCAGACGGTATAATGGTTGCTCGCGGTGATTTGGGTGTGGAGCTTTCTCCCGAAGAGGTCCCAATGGCCCAGAAAAAGATGATTGCCATGGCCAATGCGGCCGGTAAATCGGTGATTACCGCAACACAGATGCTTGAATCTATGATAACCAATCCGAGACCTACCAGGGCTGAGGCATCAGATGTGGCAAATGCTGTATTTGATGGTACAGATGCCCTTATGTTGTCTGGGGAGACGGCGGTTGGTAAATACCCCGTAAAGGCAGTAGAGATGATGGCCAAGATTGCAGTTGAGGCGGAGGGTCCAGCATTAAAGCAGCAACTCGTAAAGAGAAAGAAAGAGGTCCCCAGCTCTTTTTCTCAGGCAGTGGCCTTTGCATCATTTGCTGCAGCTGGGGAACTTCATGCCAAGGCGGTTGTGGTCTTTTCTCAGACCGGTTCTACCGCCAAGCTGGTGTCAAAGCTCAGGCCTTCAACACCTATTGTGGCATTCACCCCACTGGAAGAGACTAAGAGAAGGCTCTCCCTTGTATGGGGGGTGCAGCCGTTCTGCATAGAATTTGGCGGGCATACAGACGAGATGATATGCAGGGGAGAGGCCGCCATGCTGAATAACGGTCTTGCTGAACTGGGAGATACGATTGTGGTGGTATCCGGTACAAAGGTCGGAATGAGGGGCGCCACAAACATGATGAAGATAGACAAGATAGGGAGCGAGGAGTGCAAGCTGTATATAAAGGGCAGTGATGAATGACGACTTTGCAAAAAGTCCGAAACCTCCCTTCGACAAGCTCAGGGCGAACGGTGGTCTGGTTGGAATCATTGACTTTATTCCGTTCGTGGTGAGCCTGTCGAACCAAATAAAAAACTTTTTCGAGGCCATCATGAATAATGGGGCGATAAAAAAACCTTTTCAAAGGTAGAAATTTGTGATAATCTGTCCTACCATTGAATAAATCATGAATCAAAATTTACCGCAGAGAAGCAAAGATTTAAAATCTCAATAACCAATGGTCAATGTCAGTGGCCATTTGCCTCTCAATGATCTGTCTGTCATTTGCCACTCTGCAATAAATCAAAAGATTCCTCAAAGAGGTTTATGGGTAGGATTATAGCTGTAGCCAACCAGAAAGGCGGCGTGGGTAAGACCACAACTGCGATAAACCTTGCAGCTTCACTGGCCGTAGCAGAAAGAAAAACTCTCCTTATAGATATAGACCCGCAGGCCAATGCCGGTAGCGGTCTTGGCTGCAAGAAAAGCGAGGCAAGGGAAAGCGTTTACCATGCCCTGATAGGGGAAAAGGATATTAAGGATGTTATAAGGAGAACGGAATTAAAATACCTTGACCTGGTACCTTCAAATATAGATCTTATTGGAGCGGAGATAGAGCTTGTCAGCGCTATCTCACGGGAGACAAGACTTAGAGAAGCCGTTTCATCCATTTCTGATGACTATGATTATATCATTATTGACTGTCCTCCATCTCTGGGCCTTCTGACGGTAAATTCACTTACTTCTGCAAACTCTGTAATAGTCCCTATGCAGTGTGAGTATTTCGCAATGGAGGGTCTAAGCCACCTTTTGAATACAGTAAACCTAATAAAAAAGGCGCTGAATCCATCCATAAGGATAGAGGGTATTCTCCTTACAATGTTTGACCAGAGGAACAGGCTTTCTCATCAGGTAGCCGAGGATATAAGGGCCCATTTTAAGGAACAGGTGTTTGAATCGGTTATACCGAGGAATGTGAAACAGAGGCGCTGTAGGCTATCTGGATTTGGCCCAGGAGTTGATGGCAAGACATTGAACCGCAGTGATCAGTTGTCAGCGGCCAGGGGTCAGTTAATTCTTACTATCCCGACCACCGACCACTAAGAGGTATGCATGGTGCAGAAAAATGTTTTAGGCAGGGGAATGGGAGCCCTTCTTCCTGTTGTGGAGGAAGATAAGAAGCTTATACTTTGCGGCATAGAGGAGTTGACTCCCAACAGGCACCAGCCGAGAAAGATCTTTGAAAGCGATAAGCTAAGGGACCTGGCTGCATCTATCAAGGAAAAAGGTGTAATACAGCCTCTGTTGGCGCGACGTATCGCCGGTGGGTACGAGTTGATAGCCGGGGAGCGCAGGTGGAGGGCGGCCCAGATTGCGGGCCTAAGAGAGGTTCCAGTTATCCTTAGAGATGTCAGGGATACAGAGATGCTGGAACTGGCCCTGATAGAGAACATCCAGAGGGCTGACCTGAACCCTATAGAGGAGGCGGAGGGATACCAGAAGCTCATTGACGAATTCGACTATACGCAGGAGGAGCTTTCTATAAGGGTTGGGAAGGAACGGTCTACAATAAGCAACCATCTCAGGCTTTTGAAGTTGCCTGAACCTGTTAAAAAAGATATTTCCGAGGGTGTTATCACAACCGGACATGCAAAAGCGATACTCGGTCTTGAATCGCCTCAGAGACAGATTGAAGCTCATGCTGCTGTTGTCAAAAAAGGGCTTTCCGTCAGAGAGACAGAGTCCCTGGTAAGGAGAATGGCAAAGGGTACGCCTGTAAAAAAGGCACAGAAGACCAGCGCAGACATTGAAAGGGTGCAGGAAGCACTGATTAGATCCCTCGGCACAAAGGTCAAGATATCTGGAAACAATAAGAAGGGTAAGATACTGATAGAGTATTACTCTTCGGATGAGCTGGACAGGCTCATAGAGATTCTTAAGGGAGGGTGAGATGATAGGACGGAAAGAGTCGAGTGCGAGCGATATAAAGGCCTTTCTCGGGAAGGGGAGCGAATTTGAAGGAAAGCTTACCTTTAACGAGACAGTCAGGATTGACGGGAATTTTAAAGGCCAGATTATATCAACCGGCACCCTTATTATAGGCGATGACGCCGTTATAAATGCAGAGATTGAGGTTGGAACTGCCGTAGTAAGCGGCAAGATTGAAGGAGGAATAACGGCCAGGGAGCAACTTGAACTCCATCCGCCTGCAAAGGTATCCGGCACTATAAAGACCCCTAAGCTTATCATAATAGAAGGCGCAATATTTGATGGGAGCTGTCAGATGAGTAATATAGAGGAGGATAAGAAAGAGGAAACAAAGAGACCGACCCTGTTGGCCAGGCTTGATGCCGCAGAGTAGTAGTAGGGGCGACCCTATGTGGTTGCCCAAAGATTGTATGGTGGGTTAAGCGAAGCGAACCCACCATAACCAGTGAAACTAATAAAAATAAACAAGGAGAATTAAAAAAAATTGGAAAAGAAAAATATTATATTCAGTGACTTTAAATTAAGCAGTGAGGTATTAAAGGCCATTTCGGCCATGGGTTTTGAGGAGCCTACCCCCATCCAGGAAAAAACTATCCCTGTCCTTTTAAGCGGCAAGGATGTCGTGGGACAGGCGCAGACAGGGACTGGAAAGACCGCAGCCTTCGGGATCCCTATTATTGAAAGGATGGATAAGACTAATTTTGGGGTCCAGTCCATTATACTTACTCCTACAAGGGAGCTTGCCGTGCAGGTGGCAGAGGAGATGAACAAGCTCGGTAAGTTCAAGAAGATACTGGCACTCCCTGTATACGGAGGGACATCCATAGAAAGGCAGATAAAGGCCTTAAAGAAAGGGGTACAGGTAGTAGTAGGCACCCCTGGCAGGGTAATAGATCACATAGAGAGAGGAACCTTGAAACTTAAGGATGTCCAGATTGTCGTCCTTGATGAGGCCGATGAGATGCTTGATATGGGTTTTGTGGATGATATCACAAAGATACTAAAGGAGACCCCGGACGAAAGGCAGACCCTTCTGTTTTCGGCAACCATGCCTGATGAGATACTTAAGATATCCAAGCGCTACATGAGGTCTCCTGAAAAGATAAAGATTGCCCTTGATTCCGTTACAGCTCCGAAGATAAGCCAGATATTCTATGAGGTACGGCCCGCAGAGAAGACGGAGGCGTTGTGCCGTCTTATAGATGCCGAAGACTCAGACCTGTTCCTTGTATTCTGTCACACCAAAAGGGAAGTGGACGAGGTTTCTTCAAATCTGAAGCTTAGGGGATATGCGGCCGAGGCGATTCACGGCGATTTCAGTCAGGCCCAGAGAGACTCAGTTATGAAAAAGTTCAGGGAATCAAAGATAGACGTCCTTGTGGCTACGGATGTAGCGGCTAGGGGTTTAGATATTAGTAATATCTCCCATGTAGTTAATTACAGCATCCCCCAGAACCCTGAGTCCTATGTACACAGGATAGGAAGGACTGGAAGGGCCGGAAGAGAGGGGATTGCCATAACATTTGTGACACCGCGCGAGGAAAGACAGTTACGGCTCATCATGGCCGTTTCTAAGTCGAAGATAACTAAAGGGAAGCTCCCGACTATGGAGCAGGTACTGACGGCCCGCACAGAGAGCCTGAAAGAGAAGATACAGGAGTTTATTGACGACAAGAGGTTTGATTCATTCCTGAAGATGGTAGAGAGGCTTTCAGAGGGTCTTGAACCTATAGAGGTTGCAGCAGCCCTGTTAAAATTTCACCTTGAGGGTTTCGGCAAGGAAGCTGTCCGTGAAAGCTCAGTATCCCTTGATGATACAGGGGCTGCGCAAGGGATGGTCAGACTCTTCATGACCGTTGGAAGGGAGCAGAAAGTCAGTGCTGGAGATATTATAAAGGCTATTGCAGACAAGGCAAATATCCCAGGGAAGGCCATAGGCGGGATAAATATATTTGATAAATTCACCTTTGTTGAGGTGCCAAGGGAATCTGCGGAGAAGGTTATAGAGGTCATGCACCAGAGTATTGTATCCGGCCAGAAGGTGGCCGTTGCCCCTGCAAAGCCGAGAGAAGGCGATAGTAGAGGGGGAAGGAGGTAAGGTATGCCTAAGGTTATTGAAGGCAAGTTAAATGCAGCAGGATTAAAGTTTGGCATTGTGGTCAGCCGTTTTAATTCGTTCATTAGTGAGAGGCTGGTGGAAGGCGCGGCGGATGCCCTTGTAAGAAACGGGGCAAAGGATGGTGATATAACCATAGTCAAGGTCCCTGGAGCCTTTGAGATACCTGCAACCGCAAAGCTCCTTTCCGGCATGGGGTATGATGCCATCATATGCCTCGGCGCAGTTATAAGGGGTTCAACCCCTCACTTCGACTATGTGGCCTCTGAGGTTTCAAAAGGGGTTGCCCAGGTATCGATGGAGAGCAATATACCTGTTGTTTTCGGCGTTCTTACGACTGACAACATAGAGCAGGCCATTGAAAGGGCGGGGACCAAGTCCGGGAACAAGGGATGGGATGCTGCAGTGACCGCCATTGAGATGGTCAATCTTTATAAGGAGCTTGGTTCACGACCTTCCAGAAGGGGTAGGAAGCCGAAGGTTGAGGCATAAACTTGATTGGGCAGCCCTCTGTGGCTGCCCAATCCTTTCATAAAATGAAATTTCTTCAGGACATCACCTTCGGGCAGTATATAAAGGGCGCTTCTATTATTCATACCCTTGACCCGAGGGTGAAACTCCTGTCAATTTCCATACTGTTGCCGCTGATATTCACCACCCGCGGTTTATTCCCCTTTTTTTATCTGGTATTCACAGCCTACATTGCTGTCACTCTTTCCGGGATAAGTATCGGTTTTATCCTGAAAGGGCTCAGGCACTTTTTCTGGTTGTTCCTCTTTGCAGCGATATTCCATGCTTTTTTTACGCCAGGAGAGCCGGTTCCCTATATGACCTGGGTTTCATATGAAGGTGGGCAGGAAGGAGTCATGATAATGAGTCAGCTTATTCTGGCAATTATCTTCAGCAATCTCCTTACCCTGACAACTCCTCCTTTAGAGCTGACAATGGGACTCGAAAGGCTCCTTTCTCCGTTGAAACGTATCGGTGTCCCTGTCTCAGACCTGGCCATGATGATGCTGGTGGCCATCAGATTTATTCCTATATTAAAGACGGAGGCAGAGAGTCTCGTAAAGGCCCAGAAGGGAAGGGGGATAGACCTTTCCAGTGGAGGCCTTATCGAAAGGGCAAAAAATATTCCAGTTGTACTTGTCCCGCTTATTTACAGCAGCTTCAGGAGGGCCGATGATCTGGCAATAGCAATGGTTTCCAGGGGTTATGTCCCCGGTGCTGAGAGGGGGAGTCTTAAGGAGATGAGGCTTGGTGCGAAAGAGTATGTAACCCTTGGTTTTGTCGTAGTCCTGCTTATATCTGTATATCATACAAGCTAGAGTTTAAATTAGTATTCTTAATGACTAAACTCAACGGTCGCCCTGGCGTGGGGGGTGCCGATTTTGCACAGACCATGGCTGTAAGACGATCCGCTGGAGTGATTCATTATGTGTATCTCAGTTGTTTCAATATTTTCTCTAGCAGACTAAACCCCTTTATCCTTCACCATACCCGTAGAACGTCTCCCCCATCCCATCTATCTTCCTTATCCGGTGGGCCGTGCCACCCTACCTTCTATCTATGAGCGTTAAACTTGGTTTGTTTGCTAAGAAGGCAAGGTCTGTATGCATCTAATAGACACAGAAAATAACACATTTTGACATTACAAAATAATCAATTTCTTGACTCAACCCGTTGCGTGGAATTAATATGGTGTAGACAGTTTTTTGCCTTTGGAGCAGTAAACAGATGCCGTCCATACTTTCCTCATTCTTAGACCTCATCTTCCCCCACCGATGCACCTTTTGTGACTCTATCTCTGCGGAAACGATTTGCCATAAATGTGCGGACTCTGTAAATTTCATATCTCCCCCATTATGTAATGTCTGCGGTGTTCCTTTTAAATCGGATGCTGTCAAGAGTCATACATGCGGAGAGTGCATGAAGAGGAAACGCCACTTTGGATGGGCAAGAGGGGTGCTTGTCTATGACGATGCCACTGCAAAGGCGATCCACAGATTCAAATACGGTCATGACACAACATTTTCCAGGCCTCTTGGCTCTATGATGGCAGATTACCCTCTGGAGAGTTTTGATCTCATCATCCCTGTGCCGTTGCATATAAAGAGGTTGAGAGAGAGGGGGTTTAACCAGTCGCTCCTCCTGGCCAACGCCATAGGGAAGAGGCAGCGGATACCTGTTGACCCCTATATTCTGAAGAGAATCAGGTGGACTGTGCCGCAGGTGAACCTGACCGTAAGGGAGAGGAAGGTGAATGTGAGGGGGGCCTTTGAGGTCTGCGGGGATGTCAGGGAGAAACGGATACTCATTGTAGATGATGTATATACAACAGGCGCAACGGTGAGCGAGTGTTCCAAGGTCCTTAAGGAGAGCGGAGCAAAGGAGGTCTGCGTCCTCACGCTGTCAAGGACTGCGGAGATGTAAGAAGTTAGCAATCAGCCATTACCTATGCCAAGAGCTGACACCTGAAACACCTGAAACTCCTTGCCCCTACCTCTAAAATCCTATATACTATAGACTCAATGGGTTTTTTCATAACATTTGAAGGTATAGAGGGGTGCGGTAAGTCCACCCAGGTCAAGCTTCTTTCCGAGGCGTTGAACCTGGAGGGATTTCCATGTATTGCCACAAGGGAGCCCGGAGGAACATATATAGGGAGCAAGATAAGGGAGATACTTCTAAACCCTGACCACAAAGGGATAGCCCCACAGACAGAACTCCTTCTTTACGCCGCAGACAGGGCCCAGCATATAATCGAACTGATCAAACCCGCCCTTAATGACGGCAAGGTCGTCATCTGCGACAGGTTTACAGATGCAACTGTTGCATATCAAGGATTTGGGAGGAGACTTGATTCCTCACTGATAAATAGGCTTAACGAGATTGCATCTCAGGGGTTGCTGCCCGACTTGACGATCCTCCTTGACTGTAATGTCAAAATTGGAATACAGAGGGCTATGGAACGGAATTCAAAAAATAAAGATATAAGGGACGATAGGTTTGAACAAGAAGCTATGGAATTTCATGACATGGTGAGGAACGGGTATCTTGCCATTGCGAAAGAAGAGCCTGAAAGGGTAAAAGTGGTTGATGCCACAAAAGATATTCAATCTATGCATGGTGAGATATGGGGAATAGTAAATGCCTTTCTCAGAAATAATAGGACATGAACATAACTTAAAGGTACTGAAGCGCTCCATTGAAAGTGGGAGGCTGCACCACGCCCACATATTCTCCGGTCCTGAAGGGGTCGGTAAGAGGCTGACTGCCGTATCTCTGGCAAAGGCCCTGAACTGTCTGGAGATGGTGGCCGATTTCTGCGGGCATTGCGTATCCTGCAAAAAAATAGATGATGGAAATCACCCGGATGTAAAGATTGTGGAGCCGGATGGGCAGTTTATAAAGATTGACCAGATAAGGGAGCTCCAGCATGACCTTCAGTTCAGGCCGTTTGAGGGGAAGAAGAGGGTATTCATAATAGACAGCGCCGACAGGCTGGGGCTTCCGGCAGCCAACTCCCTTTTAAAGACCCTTGAGGAACCGCCCAGAGATTCGATCCTGATACTTGTAACTGCCAACCTCCATTCCCTTCTCCCCACCATAGTCTCCAGGTCTCAGAGGCTCAGCTTCTCCTCCCTCCGTATTGCTGACGTGGAGAGGGCGTTGGTGGAAAAAAGGGGGTTAGATGCCAGATCAGCCCGCATAATAGCTGCCATAACAGAAGGGAGCATAGGAAAGGCTCTGGGTGAAGATGAGGGGACTATACTTGAGGAGAGGGAAAGGGTCTTTACATCTTTTACCGGGTTGAAGCAAAGGGGGATGGTTGGTATATTTAAACAGGCAGAGGGGTTGGCCAAAGACGAGGAGCTTGGGGGTATACTTAGGGCATTAAAGGTTTTATACAGGGATATGGCTGTCTCAAAGGGCGGGGGGGGTATAATTAACAACGATATGGCCTCTATGATTGACGATGAGGCCAGGGATATGCCTATGGAGGATATTCTTGAAAGGTTTGACCAGATCACAGAGACAGAGGATCTGCTCAAGCGGAATATAAACAAACAGCTGGCCCTGGAAGTTATGATGATGAAGCTGGCACAATAATTTTGGAGGTTTTTTATGTTGAAGGTCTTAGGCGTTAAATTTAAGGACGCATGCAAGGTATATGATTTTGATCCCGCTGCTTTTAATGTCAGAAGGGGAGAGAAGGTGGTGGTGGATACCGAAATGGGTGTGAGCCTTGCCACCGCGGCCACCGAGATACGGGAGATGGCAGAAGAGGCAGTAACCAAGCAACTTAAGAGGATACTGAGGATTGCGACCCCTGAAGATATCGAAAGGGAAAAGAAGAACAGGGAGAAAGAGGAGCAAGCTCTGTCTGTTTGTCTTCAAAAGATAAAGGAGAGAGGGCTTCCAATGAAGCTGGTCAGAGTGGAGTATGCCTTTGATGAGAATAAGGCCATATTCTTTTTCACTGCTGACGGCAGGATAGACTTCAGGGAGCTGGTCAGGGACCTTGCCCATGAGTTTCATATAAGGATAGAGATGAAGCAGATTGGTGTGAGGGATGCGGCAAAG
>JAENJC010000205.1 GCA_016844545.1 Deltaproteobacteria bacterium
AAATGAGTAACGAGGTACAGCTTGCCTGTTTTAAGGTCGGGGAAGAGAGATATGCGGCAGACATAATGCTGATAAAGGAGATAATCCTTTACCGCAAGGTGACCCATGTCCATAAGGCCCCAGAATTCATAGAGGGGATCATTAACCTTAGAGAGAAGGTCATCCCTGTGATAAATATGAGGAAGAGGCTGGGGTTACATGCAACAGAGCCGACCGCTGCGACAAGGATCATAATAACCAAGGTTGAGGGGAAGAGTGTAGGGGTAATTGTGGATTCTGTCCTTAATGTACTGAGAGTGGGGAAGGGAGATATTCAGCCTCCGCCCAGGATAATAAAAGGGATAGAGTCGGAGTATCTATCTGGAATAGTTAGAGACGGTGAGGAGTTGATACTTATCTTTGATATGGAACGTGTGTTGACCACTACTGAAAAGGTCCGGCTCGGGGAGTTAAGTGACAGTGAATAGTAAACGACTATTCACTTCACTGAAGTTAAGGGGGTAAATGAATTATGATTGCGGCATGTCCTAAGTGCAAGGCAAGGTTCAAAATAGATGAGTCGAAGATGGCTGGGGCAGGGGTAAAGCTGAGGTGCTCCAAGTGCAGGACGGTATTTGCTGTAAGGAAGAAGGCTGCTGATCGTGAGACCAAAGCGCCTTCTGCTGCCGCAAAGTCTTACAAGGTACTCATAGCAAACAGCGATGCGGACATCTGCAGCAGAGTGGAGGAGATCCTTAAGACCGAGGATTTTGAGGTCTTAAAGGCCTATGATGGCGTTGACGCCCTTGCCATAATTGAGAAAAATAGACCCCATGTTGCCATACTTGATGTGGCCCTTCCGATGATGTACGGTTTTGAGGTTTGTGAGCATGTCAAGGGTCACTTGGAATTGAAGGAGGATGTCAAGGTCATCCTCATTGCATCCATTTACGACAAGACAAGGTATAAGAGGAACCCCACATCCCTTTATGGGGCAGATGATTTTATAGAGATACACCACCTTCTCGATGACATTGTCCCGAAGATAAACAGGCTCATATTCTCCTCAAAACATGAGCCTGCCGCAGTTGGAGTGCCACAGAAGGAGGCAGAAGAGGCGGTAACCAGGGAGGTAAAACCAGAGGCGCCTACCGGAAAAGATTTAGAGATATTGAGGGCTGGAGAGAAGGTGATTGACGATAAGGACAAGGATGTCCAGGAAAAGGCGAGACGTCTGGCCAGAATAATTGTATCTGACATTGCCCTTTATAACGGAGACCTGGTATCTGAAGGGGTTAGGAACGGCAACTTATATAAGCTCCTGAAGGACGATATAAAAGAGGGGCTGGAGCATTTTAAGAAAAAGGTTTCCCCATCGATATCTGCGGAGGCTTACCTCAAGGAGGCCTTTCAGGATTTTATCTCCAAGAGGAAGGTGGAGATGGGGTTGTGAAACAGTGAATATTGAATATTGAAATGATCAATAAGGGCAGCCTCTGTGGCTGCCTTATTTGTGAAGAGGTAGGACGATGATTGAAGATATGAAGAAAAGGCTTCTGGAAGGTGACGAGGAAGAAAGGAGGGTGGCGGTAGTGGCCCTCGGCGGTCTGAGGGAGAAGGAGGCCGTTCTACTTCTTGTCTCGGCACTTGGAGACCAGAGCTGGAGGGTCAGGAAGACCGCTGAAGAAATACTGGAGGGTTTTGCAGGGGAGGAGAGCCTGGTCCCGGCCCTTATAGGGTCCCTTAGATCCGAAGACAATGCAGGGATGAGAAACTCCGCTGCCTCTGTTCTGGTGCGGATAGGGTGGTCTGCAATTCCATATCTGATAGAGACATTGAAGGATGTTGACAAAGATATAAGGAAGTTTGCAGCAGACATCCTGGGAGAGATAGGAGATAAGACGGCGATCTCTCCTCTGGTTGATGCCCTTAGGGATAGTGATGATAACATCAGGTCTTCGGCCGCAGAGGCCCTTGGGAAGATAGGGGGGGATGAGGTTGTAAATGCGCTTGTCTATGTCCTGACGAATACGGAGGATGATATCTGGCTCCGCTATTCCGCTCTGGAGGCGCTGGGGAAAACCGGAAGCGGGATGCCCATAGAGCCCATAATCAGCTTGCTGGATGAAAAACTTTTGAGGAAAGCGGCAATGGATGCCCTCGCCAAAAGTTGTGACCTGCGGGCGACCCCTCACCTGGTTGCAGGCCTGCACGATAAAAGCAGGGGCTGCCGGGAGGCTGCTGTGACCGGTTTGAACAGTATATACAAGTCTCTGCCTTTTCAGGAGAGATTAACGGTTGATGAAGAAATAAGGGCTAATGCCGAGCCCTATTTATTGACAGGGCTTCTGGACTCCACGTCTATAGATATAAAGAAAAGCGCTGTTGTCATCCTTGGGATAATGGGAGGCGGTGCAGATCCGGCCATGATCCTGAACCTTGCCTCAGATGAAAGGATGCAGGATGCCGTTACTGATGCCTTTGTCAAGATGGGCGAGAAAGGCCTGGATGTCCTTACAGGCGCCTTTCCAAAGGCAGAGGATAAAATGAGGTCGTATATCTGTACAGTCCTTGGAAAGATTGGTGATAAAAAAGGGATAAGCATCCTTACGAAGGCACTCTCAGATCCGTACGGACATACAAGACGGTCGGCAACCCTGGCTATAGCGGAAATCGGGGCGATAGAGACCCTCCCATTCCTGATCCCTCTGCTGCTTGATGAATATGAGGACGTTGAAGAGGCCGCAGTCCAGGCCATCATCAGGCTATCTAAGGAGAAACATAACCGCGATCCTGGGTGGGATAGGGAGTAAGGATGCATTGCCTGCAATCATATCATCACTCAAGGATGAGGATAGCGATGTGCGAAAGGCTGCGGCGACAGCTATAGGAAACCTCATGCTGAAGGAGGGGATTGACCATCTGGCCATTGCTCTGGCAGACGAGGACAGTCGGGTGAGGCTGGCTGGGGTTAATGCCCTGAGCAGATTCCAGAGCATTGAGGCAGGCAGGCTCCTATCCCTTGCTTCTGATGACACGTATATATGGGTAAGGTGCGCCGCACTGAAAGGCCTTTCAAAGATAAGCGACGAAAATGCCGAAAAGATACTGAG